>JANWHO010000051.1 GCA_025450375.1 Chloroflexota bacterium | reverse complement strand
GACGGGATCCTTGAATGGTTTGAGGCGCCTCGCGTGGACACCACCGCGGTTCGGGGCGCGGGAGACACCCTGTCGGCCGCGATCGCCGCCCGGCTGGCCCAGGGCATGGCGCTTCATGAGGCGGTAGGGTACGCCAAGAGCTACGTCAGCTTGTGCCTGGAGCAAGCGATGGAAATCGGGCGTGGTCAGGGGCCGATTGGCCATGTGCCGGCATGGTGAAGAGTGGTTCATGACCCGCTTGACCACCGATCCGCAATCCGGAATCCCTAGTTGACAAGCAGTCCAGCCGTTTGGTAGGATAGGCATTGAACAAACGTTCTATAGTTCGGGAGGGAGCGCCGATGCCGCGCCAATCGGGAAAACTGATGCGTCAGCGCATCGAGCAAGCCATAGCCGATCTTACCGCGCGCAACGGCCGCCCACCGACCAACCGGGAGATTGGGACAGAGGTCGGGGTGACCTCCACCGGCCACATCGAATACCATCTGCGGTGCATGCGCGAGGAAGGGATCATTAGCCACGAGCCCCGGAAGAGCCGTGGGATTACCTTGCTTCGCCAGGCGGAAGTGGCGCCGCCCGTGACCTCGGTCCGGGTGCGGCTGGTCGGGCAGATTGCCGCCGGTACGGCCATCGAGGCCAACGAGCAGGTGGATGAATACATCGATTTGACCGAGGGACTCCCGGCGGGGGCCGACGTATTCGCCCTGCGCGTGAAGGGCACCTCCATGATTGATGATCATATCGATAATGGCGATATCGTGCTGGTGCGCCGGCAAAGTTATGCCGATAACGGGGATACCGTGGTGGCATTGCTCAATAGCAATACCACGGAGCGAGGCGAGGCAACCCTGAAGCGCTTCTACCGCGAAAAAGGGGGAGTGATTCGCTTGCAGCCGCGGAACTCCGAGCTACAGCCTATCCTGGTGGATGCCGACAAGCTGGAGATTCAGGGCAAGGTGGTCGCGGTTTTACGCCAGATCTGATCGCCGGCCCTCGTCAGGGCGTCGCGCGCTTGTCGAAGATGTACACGCTCTGATCCTGCTGCTTGGCGGCCTTTTTCAGTTCAGCCGCGATGGCGCTGGCTTCCCATTCGTCGGCGATGACCCGACGATAATTGGATACCACGGCTATCGAGACAGTGACCAGCGGGAACTGATGGCTTTGGCTCTGCCGGTCCGTCGCCAGCACGTAGCCGCGCTCGCGGTCCTCGGGATCGTAGAGCAAGGGCATCTGTGTATCAAACTGCTCGATCACCGCCTTACAAATCCGCTCGGTCTCGTCCTCGCTGGCCCGGAAGATGGCCACGAAGTCATCGCCCCCGATGTGGCCAAGAAACGAGGATGGGTCACCGTTGAGTACCACGCCGCGGAGGATAGCCGCCGTCCGCTTAATCAGTTCGTTGCCCCTTAAGAACCCATAGACGTCGTTGAACGACTTAAAGTGGTCCACGTCTACGTACAAGACGTAGAGATCACGGCGCGGATCCCGGAGCGCCTGGCGGAGACCGCGCTGGATCTGCGTGTTTCCCGGCAGCCCGGTCAGTTCCGAGAGCAAATTATCCTCGGCATGCCGAAGCTGCGTGCGGACACGGGCCAACAACTCCTTCACCGCGAACGGCTTGCCGATGTAATCATCGGCCCCCAGCGCCAGCCCGGTCACCCGATCGTCGGTCTCATCCAGGGCGGAAAGAAATATGACCGGAATGTTCGCGGTGCGGGCATGGCTTTTCAGTTCGCGCAGAACCTCCCAGCCACGCATATCGGGCAACATGACATCGAGAATGATCAAATGCGGTTGATCCACGCCGGCCCGATCCAATCCCTGGGCGCCATCCGAGGCGCTGATCACCTGGAAGCCATCCAACTCAAGGGCGGCGGTGACCAGGTCGCGGATATTGGGATCGTCGTCGATGCAGAGGATAGTGTTATTCTGCATGCTCATCCTATGATTCGTCCCCGTCCAGTTCCGCGGATGTAGCCACCGCGAGTGGTTCCGGTTCCAGTGCCTCGATCATTTCGCCCTCCGCGTCCTCGGCGGCCCCATCAGGGCCGCCCTCGGCCGCGGGCTGGACGGCCAAGCAGGCCATGGAGACCACGGTGTCGCTCCCATTGAGGCTCATCACGCGCACGCCCTCCGTGTTGCGCCCTGTCTGGCGTACCATATTCACGGGCTGCCGAATCACTTGACCAGCGGCGGACATCAAGACCATTTCCATATCCAGGTTCACCACGGCGGCGGCCACGATGGAGCCAATCTTCTCCACGTTCCTCAGTGTATACACACCCTGGCCGTAGCGTCCCTGAACCGGGTATTTTTCCAGGGAAGTTCGCTTGCCGATTCCATTTTCGGTAACCACCAACAAGTCATGGTCGGGATGGGCGAGCCCCATGGCCACCACCTGGTCCCCGTCACGGAGCCGGATCCCGTAGACGCCGGCGGCGGTGCGGCCCATCGAGCGCACGTCGCTCTGGGGGAAGCGGATGGCCCTTCCATCCGTGGTCACCAGAAGCACGTCTTCTTCCCCGGTTCCCGCCTCCACCCAGGCCAGTTCGTCGTCCGGATCGACGGTGATTGCCTGGAGGCCGGTGCGACGCAGGGTGGTGAAACTTTCCAGGGCCGTGCGCTTGATCACCCCCTGTCGAGTAGCCAGGATCAGGAAGCCGCTCTGGAGGCCGTTCTTGGGCATGACCAGTACGGCGGTCACCCCTTCATGCTGTTCGAGGCCGATCAGATTATTGACCGGCACCCCGCGCGCCTGGCGGCCGGTGGCGGGGAGTTCATGCACCTTGAGTTGGTACGCGCGTCCACGAGTGGTAAAGAAGAGAAGGTTATCGTGGGTGTTGCAGGCGAGCAGGCGATTGACCTCATCCTGATCGCGCGCCACCATCCCCACGATGCCTTTGCCTCCCCGCCGCTGGGGCCGATAGGTGCTGGCCAAAAGGCGTTTAATGTACCCACGATTGGTCATGGTGACGATCACTTCCTCGGGGGCCACCAGATCGTCCTCGCTGAGCGAGCCCAATTCCTCGTAAACGATCACCGTCTTCCGGCCGTCGCCGTAGTCATCGCGCATCGTGGTGAGTTCGTCGACGATGATCGCGTCGATCCGGGCCGGGTCGCCAAGGATCGCCTCGAACTCCGCGATCCGCCGCTGGATCTCGGCCAATTCGTCCCGGATCTTCTGCTGCTCCAGGGCGGCCAACCGGCTGAGCTGGAGAGCCAGGATCGCCTTGGCTTGAGTCTCGGTGAGCGCGAACTGCGTCTGGAGGGCCTGGCTGGCCGCGTCACTGGAGGTGGCGGCGCGAATGGTGCGGATCACCGCGTCCAGATGGTTCAGCGCCGTGGCCAACCCTTCCAACACATGGGCGCGGGCACGGGCCTTGTCGAGGTCGAACTCGGTGCGCCGGCGCACTACCACCCGCCGGTGGTTCAGATAATGGCGGAGGACCATTTCCAGGGTCAACACCCGTGGCTGATTGTCCACCAGGGCCAGCATGTTGATCGAGATCGGCTCCTGAAGCTGCGTGTGCTTGTAGAGTTGGTTGAGGACATGCTGGACGTGGGCATCGCGCTTGAGTTCAATGACCAAGCGCATGCCATCGCGGTCCGACTCATCACGGAGGTCGGCGATCCCCTCAATGTCATGTTGCTGCACCAGTTCGGCGATCCGCTCCTGCAGCCGCGCCTTATTCACTTGATAGGGCAACTCAGTGACAATGATCGCGGTGCGGCCCGAACGGACCTCTTCGATCTGGTGGCGGCAGCGGAGAATGATTCGTCCGCGCCCGGTGGCGTACGCGCTGGTAATCCCCTCCTGGCCGAGAATGACTCCCCCGGTGGGAAAGTCCGGCCCCTTGATGATTTCGCCTAGCTCCACCACGGTGGCCTCGGGGTGACTGATCAAAAAGATCAGGCCGTTGACCAACTCGGTCAGGTTGTGGGGAGGGATATTGGTGGCCATGCCCACGGCGATCCCAGTGACCCCATTCAGCAGCAACTGGGGCAGCTTGGCGGGGAGGACCGTGGGCTCAGTCTCGTTCCCGTCATAGTTCGGGATGAAATCGACCGTATTCTTATCGATGTCGGCCAACATCTCGTCGGTGATCGCCGCCATCCGGCATTCGGTATACCGCATCGCCGCGGCCGCGTCGCCGTCAACCGAGCCGAAGTTGCCCTGGCCGTCAATCAGGCGATAGCGCATGCTAAAGTCCTGTGCCAGACGGACCATGCTGTCGTAGACCGCCGTGTCGCTGTGCGGGTGGTACTTACCGAGCACCTCGCCGACGACGGTGGCACATTTACGGTGGTGGGTGGAGGAGCGTAGGCCCAATTCATTCATCGCGTGCAAGATGCGCCGGTGGACCGGCTTGAGCCCGTCGCGCACGTCGGGCAAGGCCCGCTGCACGATCACGCTCATTGCGTAATCAAGATACGCCTCGCGCATCTCGCTTTCGATCTGCACCTCGCGCACGCTGCCGAAGTCCGCTACCATGCAGTGGCGCCTTTCCTGTATTGCCGTGGGTTCAATGGGACACGACGGGGTCGAGTAGATACTACCGAGGGGTAAAAGAGCGGGTGATTCGCGGAGCGCGTGCCCATCCGCGCGGGGTTCCGCCGGTCGTCACCCGTTATCATTTCACTACTTATTATAGTGTCTATTCAGAGTCACGGTCAATCAACTATCAAGGTTTACTTTCCATAATCACAATGGTATGATCAGGGCAAATGCTGCTTCAGGGCTTTAACGATTTACCGACCCAATGTCCGTCCTGCACCGGCCCATTGGCAATCACCCGCCTCACCTGTCCCGCCTGCGGCACGGAGGTCGGCGGGGCCTTTTCCCTGGGCCGGCTGGCCGGCCTGCGGGAGCCCCATGCTTCCCTCTTGGAACTGTTTCTCAGGGTGCGGGGGAATGTGAAGAAAATGGAACGGACCCTGGGGTTGTCGTACCCGACCGTTCGCGCTCGTTTAGAGGAGGCACTCGCCGCGGCCGGGCTAGAGGAGGATGAGCCCCTCGCCCCCATGGCCCGGCCCGAGCCGGAGCTTTCCCATCGCCGGACGGCCATTCTGGCCAGTCTGGAGCACGGTGAGATCACCCCCAGAGAGGCGGCGGACCGCCTCCGCGATCTGCAAGACGGCAAGGCTGGCTGAGCCGGAGCCGGCCCACGTCGCGGCGAGCGGAAATCAGGGCGACTTCCGCTCGCCGCGCAAGCGGTCCAACTCCGCCTGTAAGCGCGCGATATCCTCCTCCCGCTGGGCCAGCAACCGGCGCTCCTCGGCGAGCATACGGCGGCGCTCCCCGTGTGAAGGGATAAGCCGTCCTCCGCGGTTGTACACTCGCGGCAG
>JANWHO010000050.1 GCA_025450375.1 Chloroflexota bacterium | reverse complement strand
GCGCGCCCGTTTGGAGCAGCAGGCCCAGGCCGATCAGCCGTCTGCCGACTCCAGGCCGGCGCCGGATCCGACGACCTGGAAGTAAGCCCGCTTCAAGGTCACCAGTTCGGATGCGGTATCAACCTGGCGGATGCCGGGAAGGGTCGCCAAGACCGTGGTAAAGAAGTCATAGGCATCGCTCTGGTGGCGCAGGATTACCTCGCACACAAGATCGCGATAGCCGCTGGTGGCCGAGATATACCGCACCTCGCGCCGGGCGGCCAGCGCCGCGGCGACCTGTCCAAGACAGGCAAGATCGACACGCAACCACAGCAAGAGTTCCACGTCATAGCCGAGCACGTGAGGATCCACCAGGGCGATGGGGCGTACGCCGGATCGGGAAAGCAGGTGTTCGAGGCGGCGGCGGGCCAGCGATTCGGTCACACCGCAACTGGACGCCAGGTCGGCGATACTGGTCCGCCCATCCACGCGCAGCCGGTCGACGAGCCGCCGATCTATCCCATCAAGGGAGGCGGGATCCACCTTCACATCGGTAAACGGCGGCTGGTCCAGGCTGGCCGCGCGCTCGCCCAGAATCTCGCGGCTCCAGTCGTACGAGGTCTTGAAGGTGCGGAGCACGGTTTCCGTGGTAGTGCCGCTGATCCCGGGAATAGCGGGCAACTCCTCCAGGATCACGCGCGCCAGATCACGGCTGGTGGGAGCCAGGATCTCGGCCACCACATCGAACGGGCCGGTCACCAAGGCCACGAAACGCACATCGCCGCGTTTGGCTAGCGCCCTCCCGACCGCCAGTGCATGCACGGGTCCGCAGGTGAATTGCAGCAGCCCTCGCACCTCGATCAGAATGGAATCCATGATCACGGTGGTCCGGACAATGCCGGAATCGAGCAGCCGCTTCCCCCGGCGGCGCACTGTATGCTCGTTGCTCCCCACCGCCACCGCGATCTGACGCCAGGTGGCCCGAGCCTGGATCTGCAGGGCGGCCGCGATCTCCAGGTCAAGCTGGTCGAGTGGCTCGAAGCTCTGGGGAGTCATGACCGAACGGGTGGCGGATTGGGCGTCTCGACCCTCCGGCGCGGCGCGGATCCCGTCTCTGCCCAGGGGCACCGGATCAGACCGCGCTCGATCCTGTTTCATCCCGTTCTTTCCCGTTTCAGGGCCAATAGTACGGCGGTTCGCCCCATGAGTGCCAGAAAGTCGTGAATACGCGGGGAACTTGCAGAAATAATGCGTCCATGCTAGTCTACGTGCAAGTATTCGTCAAAATAAAGGGGGATAATGCCACTCGTTGAGCCTGAACACAGAGCAGTCGGCCGCGCATGCCTTGTAAGGAGGCCAGATGATCCAGGTGAACCGATCCAAAAACTATACCGGCTACCGCTCCTTCCAGTATCTGGAGCCCGTCGTGGATTACCGGCCCTTCCACCTGGCCAGGGAAGTGGGCCGCGTGGAGCCGTATGTGGTGCCCGTGACGGAGGCACAGGAACGAGAAGTCCAGGCGCTCCTGGCCGAGCACACTATCATCTCGCTGCACGATCATCCATTCGTCACACCCGAGAACGCGGCGGAAATCTTTGACTACAACCGCCAGGGCCGCCAGTGGACCGGCTTTGAAGGCTTGAGTGTCTCGGGGCTGGATGTCATTTTTGATAACTTTATGGACGGCACGGCGCTGATTACCTCCAACGCCGGCTGGAAGTGGACCGACATCATTCATGACATCGGGATCCGCTATAGCGATATTGCCCACCAGGAGATGGTGTTCCGCGCCGAAACGATCGCCGATCTCCACCGGGCTAAGCGCGAGGGCAAGATCGCCCTGGTTCCCTCGCTCGAGGCAGCTACCCCGATCGAGAATGAAATCGACCGCGTGGACGTGCTGTATGGGCTGGGGATCCGCTGCATGGGCATCGCGTACTCCGAGGCCAACAGCCTGGGCTCGGGTCTGCGTGAGGCAAAGGATGCCGGCCTTACCCAGTTTGGCCGCCAGGTAGTACGGCGCGCGAACAAACTGGGGATGACGCTCGATGTCTCGCATTCCGGCGATCAGACATCCTACGACACGATCGAGGTGAGTGAGAAGCCTATCTTCATCACCCATGTGGGAGCGCGCGCCCTCTGGGATACCAATCGAATGAAGCCCGATTGGGTGCTCAAGGCATGCGCTGAGAGGGGCGGGGTCATCGGCATCGAGGCGGCCCCGCATACGACGCTCACCGAGAAGCATCGCGACCATTCCATAGAGTCCTTCATGGAGCATTTTGAATACACAGCCAACCTGGTGGGCATTGATCATGTGGCCTTTGGCCCGGATACCATGTTTGGCGACCATGTCGGCATTCACCATGCCTTTGCTCAACAGCTCTCCATCTCGGCCAGTCATGCCGGACCGCGCTTCGAGGAGGTGCCCTACGTGCGCGGCGTGGAGAATCCGGCGGAAGTGTTCCCCAACGTTACGCGCTGGCTGGTCAGTCATGGCTATAGCCGGGAGGATATCGCCAAGGTACTCGGTCTCAATGTCCTGCGCGTCTTGCAGGCAACCTGGGTTCGATGATTAGGGAGGATGGATCGGTGAGACAAACCACGCACGCGGCCCCCGCTGTCCAACGTGGCCGCCGGCGGCATTTGGCGGGACTGCTGTTGACTCCGCTTCTGGTGTTCGGCAGCGCCGCCACCAGCCTGGGCGGTAACGCACACGCAAGCAGACCGGCAATCCAGAATGGGGGAACGGTCACCATGCCGATCGTGGGAGACCCCACGTTCAATCCCTGGTTTCCCGGGGTCGGCATAGAATCGGTGTTCCCCGACCGAGTACTCTTCGATGGGCTGACCAAGCCGGGTGTGGGCGGCCTGCCGCAGCCGGATCTGGCGACCCGCTGGCAGGCATCCTCGGATGGGCTGGCCTGGACGTTCCATTTGCGCCATGGCGTCACCTGGCAGGACGGCACCCCCTTCACCGCCGATGATGTTGCCTACACATTTAACAACATTGTGTTGGTCAAATCACTGGCGGCCTCCGGATCCTCGTACTTCCTGGCCGTGTCGAACGTCCAGGTGGTGGATACCTACACGGTGGTCTTCCATTTGAACCATCCGTTTGCCGCCCTGCCCGCCTATCTGGGGTACAACGCGGGAATCCTGCCCAAGCATATCTTTAGCGGTCAGGATCCGTTCAAGCTCACCTCCTTCAACAAAAATCACCCAGTCGGCACCGGTCCATTCGAGATGGGCACCTACGTACCCGACCAGAGCGTGACTCTGGTTGCCAATCCTCACTACTGGGCGGGAAGGCCGCACCTGGATAGCCTGACCTTCAAGGTGCTTCCCGATCCCAACGCGCAGATCGCGCAAGTACTGAGTGGCGAAATCAACCTGATGACCGTCGACGCCAACGCGGCGGCCACCCGCCTCAAGGGCGCCTCCAACCTGGCCTTGAGCGCGCAATACGTGCCGCAGTTTTTCTGGATCGCCCTCAATCAGAAGAATTCGCTCTTTACAGACGTAAGGGTGCGCCAGGCCGTCGAATACGCGCTGGATCGCAAGGCGATGATCACCGCTGTCACCAGGGGCTATGCCACGGTGGCCAACTCCGCGATCTCTCCCGCCCTCAGCTACTACTACAACCCCAACATCAACCAGAACGCCTTTAGCCCGGCCAAGGCCCGCGCCCTCCTGGCCCAGGCCGGTTGGAAGCCCGGTTCGGACGGTATCCTGCGCAAGAACGGGCAGACGTTCAGCTTCGTGCTGGACGCCGGCCAGAAGGGGTATCTGGTGCCCATCGCCGAACTGGTGCAATCCTATCTGAAGAACGTGGGCATCGACGTGAAGCTGAATGTCATGGAATGGAACGCCAGCATTCAGAAAGACTTCGTGCAGAAGAGCTATCAGGCGGTGGTGAATTGGTGGGTCTATCCCGATGATCCTGATGTCTCGCCCTTCTTCAGCTCCGCGGCGGCCAATACGGAGGAAAACGAACCGGGCTATCGGGACGCGCATCTCGATCAATTGCTTCTGGCCGGGGCCGAGACCGCGAAACCAGCCGCGCGGCGGGCTGCCTACAACAAAGTGCAGCAGTATATGTCGGAGTCGCTGCCCTATATTTTCCTGTGGTTCCCCAAGGAGATTGACGTGCGCACCGCCCAGTTGCACGGCCTGCCGAGCCTAGGGCTGCGCGACGCCATGAACTACGTAGACCAGTGGTGGATGTCCCACTAGGCTGTTTATCCGGCGCCGTGTAGGAGCAAGGAACACTGATGCTCAACTTTGTGGTCCGCCGTCTGGCCCAGGGCGCGCTGACCGTGCTGCTGGTCACGATCATCGTGTTCTTTCTCGTCAACACGGCGCCGGGCGGTCCAGGCTCGATCATGCGGCCCGACATGACCCAGGCGGAGCGGCAGGCGCTGATCGTCCGACTGGGGTTGAATCAGCCGGTGCCCGTCCGCTACCTCTCCTGGCTTGGCGGAGCGGTGCACGGGGATCTGGGCACCTCGCTCACCAGCAGCCTGCCGGTGGGCACGGTGATCGGGCAGCGCCTGCCCAATACGGCGGAGCTGGCCATCCTCACCCTGCTTATCTCGGTCGTGGTGGGAATCGTGCTGGGAGTGACCTCGGCCATGCGGCGCGGCGGCGTCCTGGACTATCTGGTAGGGTTGCTCAGCGTGGCCGGCCTCTCGGTGCCGGTATTCTGGTTCGCCATTCTGCTGATCCTCTTCTTCTCGGTGGATCTCCACTGGCTCCCCGCGTCCGGCATGTCCAGCGGGGCCGGCTTCGACCTGGGCGATCGCGCGCAACACGCGGTTATGCCAGTCCTGGTGCTGGCCCTCACTACCTTGCCCAATATCATCCGCTTTGCCCGTGCCTCCATGATCGAGGCGCTGAACCAGGACTACGTACGCACGGCGCGAGCCAAGGGACTCAAACGTTTGCGGATCGCGTACGTCCATGTTTTGCGCAATGCCTTGCTCCCCGTGCTCTCCACCGTAGGGGTCTTGGTACCTCGTCTCCTTGGCGGCGCGGTGATCACCGAAACCGTATTTGGGTGGCCGGGCATGGGTCAATTGATGTTCGAGGCCGCCAGTAGCCGTGATTACCCGATGGTGATGGGGATCACGGTGGTCATAGCCCTGGCGGTGGTCCTGGTCAACCTGGCGGTTGACGTGCTCTACTCGGTGATCGACCCCCGCATTCGGGTCAGCTAAGGTAAACGGAAGAAGGACAGAGAGCGTGCGGCGTGTCGAGCTCCCCGAGTTCAATGAGACGGCATCAGATGTCGCCAATGGCGAGCCGCGCGCCGTAACGCGGCGTACCTGGCGGCTATTCCGTCATAAGCTCGCGCTCGCCTGTCTTGGCTTTCTGGTGCTGATCCACCTGGTGGTCTTTGCCGGGCCGCTGGTATGGACGCTCTCGCCCACCAACGTGGATCCGCTGAATACGTTGGCCGGTTTCAGCTCCAGTCACCCGCTTGGGGTGGATGACCTGGGCCGCGACGAGTTAAGCCGCATGTTGGCCGGCGGGCAGGTCACCCTGATCGTCGGCTTCGTCTCCATGGTCTTCCTGATCATCTTTGGCGTGCTGATCGGGAGCACGGCAGCCTTCCTGGGCGGCTGGGTCGACGTGGTATTGATGCGGCTGACCGACACGATGATGGCCATCCCGAGCTTTTTCTTCGTGCTGGTGGCGCTGACCGTGGTGACCAGCAAGGATCCGGTCACCATCGCGGTGGTGATCGGCGCCTCGTCCTGGATGCCGGTGACACGCGTGGTCTACGGGGAGACGCTGCAATGGAAGGCGCGCGACTTCGTGGAGGCGGCCTACGCGATCGGCATCCCTCGCTGGCGTATCCTCGTCCGGCACATTCTGCCACAAATGTATGCGGCGGTGATCGTCTCCGCCACCCTGGGGATCGCCAACGCCATTCTGACCGAAAGCGCGATTAGCTACCTGGGACTGGGGATTCAGCCTCCCACCGCGTCCTGGGGCAACATGCTCAAGGACGCGCAGGGCTACATCTTCATGGACCAGAATCTGGCGTTGTTGCCGGGCCTGGCGATCAGCGTGGTCGTGCTTGCCTACAACATGCTCGGTGATGGCCTGCGGGATCTGCTTGACCCGCGCACTCACTAAACCATGGCAGGAGAGGAGGAAGCCCGCATGCACGGGGACCGCGCGGCCAGGGTAAGCCTGGCCGGTGACGTGATGATTGAAACGCCGGGTCAGCCCCTTGCTGCTGGACGAACGAGGCGTCCCCCAGCGCGCCGTGGGGACGGAGGCGGCGCGCGTCCTGGAGACGCTGGAGCGGCTGTCCGCTCCCTACGGCACGCGGCTCACCATGCATGATGATCACGCATACCTGGAGATTGGTTAAGAAGAGTAAGGAGGAACCGATGGCAGGCAACGAGTATGGTTCGTTTACGCGCTGGAACGACCAGGCATTGGAGCTGGCGGTACGGGAGGACATAGCACTCGATGTGCCCTGGTCGGTCGTGGAGCGGTTTACCGGTC
>JANWHO010000049.1 GCA_025450375.1 Chloroflexota bacterium | reverse complement strand
GCAGCCGCGAAGGCAGCCAAGAGCGGTAGCTCATCCTCGCTTCCACTGGTCAAAGCGAATCCGGCTCTGAGTCCCACCGTACGCATCGTTGAGCCACCGCGTGCCGGGCGCCAGAATGCCAATGGCCCTGCCGAGACGCCGCCGGAAGCCGAGGGCACGAATCGGCAAACTCTCGCCCCAGGCGATCCGAGGCGCCAGTCGGATGAAGGGGAACCGTATCTTGACGACGCGAATCCCTATGGCAGACCACTGACAAACCAGCAAAACCGCCCGATGGGAGGCATCGGTACGGTAGTTGACCCGAATGATGAGGAGCGCCCCCACGACCGAACCGAGGCTCCCACTTCATGACCCCGGCGCGGTTAATAGCGTAGAAGGATCTCACCAGTTGCTTGTATGGAGGACGTATAACGCCCAGGCGGCCAGCAGCACCACCCCGAACAGGAAGACAATCAGCGCCTGGGCGAAGCCAGCCAGGAAGCAAAGAACCCCCACCGCCAGCCCCAAGCATGCCGCGTTCGGGGCAAGCACGGCAAGGCGGCCTTTCCCTAGCAAGGCCAGAGCCACTTGCGTGCGCATCGGAGCTTCCTGGTCCATGACGGGACCGGGTTCGCAGCCGAGCATGCGTTCCACGGCAAGTAGCCGGGCTCGACGATCTTCCTGAGCCCGTGCTTCGTTCAGCACGGCCTGGCCGGCGATCTGGGTCGCCGTTTCGATTTGGGCCATAATTCGGCCCAATCCCAGAAGCTTGACCGCCTCGGCCACCGGAATGGGAACATAGGAGCACGCAAGAGCGTCGGAGTATCCCGCCAGGTGCCGCTCCAGATTCGGCGCCACTCGAGCCCAACAGGGGGTGTCCGAGGCGATCAGAGCCTGTTCTCCTGGAGTAGGCGAACGGAGCGCTCCCAGGTGGGTAAAACGACTCAACTCCAAACGGTACGGCACCGGCTCGCTCAAGTGGCCCAGGGAAAAGGAGAGGATTGGACTCGGATTCTGGTTCCAGATTGGCGTGCTGACCGCCATGATACGCGTTACCGCCCAGATCTCGCGCTCGAGCAAATCCGCCGCGCTCCGCCCTTGTTCTTCCTGGGAGAAAGAGAGACTCTGAAACGTCTCATAGAGCGGGCTGGCGGCGCCGGTCGCCCCCCGTCTTGGGGACGGAAACAGCCCCGGCCGCTCCCCGGCCTGCCGCCTGATGAACTCCTCCGGTGACTGTATAGGATACATAATAGCTCATCCTCCTCCCTGCCGACCGGCCATATATGGGCTCCAGTTCCTCGGTTGGCGGTCGGGCCCAACGAATGGGCAGGAAGGCCAGCCTCCATGCGCGGTAGTATTCCTGACTAGTATCTCGGGGTTCAGGGCAGCAGCCGGTAAGCGTCAATTCTTAAGTACACCACGCCATCGCGGAGGCCCGCGATCATTGGCGCGGCCAGCTCGCACTCTTTTTTCGTCCAGGAGTCCGTGCGAATAATCAGGGCGGTGAGCCGGCCACTCTCAGGATCAAACCACGTTTCGCGTACATTCCCCACGTACTTCCCATCGCGTGCCAGGACCAAGCTGCCCTCATGGATCCGCGCCCTGTCGAATTCCTCCGCGGAGAGGGCTCCCCTCGGAGCGCGCTTTTCGGTGGAGGGATCGGCGACGGCGCTTCTTGGCAAATAGAAGTTTTCGCCCGGATATCCGGCGGGGGCGATGTATCCCGCCGGAGGATTTACGTAGGCAGCCTCGTCAAAGGGGGGTAACTGCTCAACCTCACCTGAGTTGAGATCCAGGTGCAGATCACCGCTGGACGATCGGCGGAGCAGGCTCAAGGGCACCTCCACGTCGCGACGAAGGAGCCGTCCCTTCCGGATCACCGCGGCCTTCACCTTATTCCCCGCCGCATCAAGGATCAGGCGATCGATGGCGCCGATTTCTTGCCCATCGCGCGCACGGACGTGCGTAGCGAATCCGTTGGTCATCCTACCTATTCCCTCTGTTCACGACGGGCATACCCAGTGCCGCTCCTATTGCTCGATGGGGCCGGCGGTGGGAGCCCTCAACCGCCCCAGTATGTACGCGGTGCTCATGTACGCTGTCGCGCCATCCCACCACGAACGGAGGCTAAAGCTGCCGCAATATCCACAACTGAGTGTCGCGGTAGGGGATAGCGTCCCTAGTTCACCCTGGCCTATCAGGCGCTGGCTGGTTTCGCCGTGCTGGATGAAAGAACGGCAATTGGCGCACCGTAAACATTCGAAGTGCCGGGTGAACCCACGCATGAAACCCATCTCCTCTATATCCTAGCTTGATACACTATCCGAGTGAATGGTCCGGGTTTGGCAGTCTTCCCGACTGCCATCGGAAGCTGGAAAGCCTCCCTGGCTAGGGAGTCAGTTGCCCCGTTCTGACGAGCCAGCGAATGAAACTCAGCCGCGCGCGCTCTTCCGACAAGAGGAGATCACGATCTCGTTCGTAGAGCTCACGCAACGCCCTCAGCAATTGCCATTCGACCGCCGTATATAAGGGGGTCACGGTTGTTGGTTCACCGGCGGCCTTGGTGGGTACATGCTCGATCATCTCTTTCGCTCCTTGCTTGTCGTGAATCACCACCGACTCTTGTCCGCCCTGGGAGCCCGCTCCTTCGCCTGGTCGAGCCGCTCCCGCCATGCGCGAGGTAGCCGGCATCTCGCGCTCTCTCCCTCTACTTTCGCGCGCCTTGGATCAATGGTTATCAGCCATACGGCCCACCGCGCGAAGGGAACTGGTCTAATCCGCCCCCGCGTCCAATCGGAGCCGACCGCGGTTTTGGAGCCCGATCATACCTGGCTGTCGCTCGCGGAGACCTGGTGGAACCACCAGATGAGGAGGTAGGTTCCCCCAGCGCCTTAGTCCGGTTTCGCGGCCTTGCTCCGTCAATCAGGGGAAGATCTTCGGGCAAGCGGGACGTACGCTAGGAATGTACGCTCAATCGAATCGTCGGACAGCCGCGGCGGGGCCAGCGGGTCAGGAGTTGGGAGACGAGCGGCTGAGCGCGGGGTCTCACGCAAGATGAGATTGAACAGCACTCGAAAGAAGGATAGATGATGAGTACGCACATTGATCGCCGCGATGACGTGAATCCGAAAGAGGGCGAGCGCGAATACGGTGACGTGACCTTCGCCGATCCCACGAACCACAAATACCCGATCGACACCCCAGAGCACATCCGGGCCGCTTGGAGCTATATCAACCATAAGGATAATGCCGCCAAATACGAGAGCGACGAGGTGGCGACGATCAAAGGACGGATCAAGCGGGCCGCCAAGCACGCGGGGGTCGAGATTACCGATTAGGCCAGACTGGCCGATAGGGGTACCACTGCTCGGGATAGGCGGCAATTAGCCGCTCGAAGCCGGCGGCCATCGCGGCGGTGGCGGCCAGGATTGCCGCCTCCGCCGGCAGGGAGCGATCCACGCGGATGGGGGTCTGCAGTTCAAGGACATAGCTATGGTCAGTCTGCCGGGCACAGCCTACCACCAAGATTGGCGCCCGCGTGCGGTGGGCTAGCCGCGCCGGCCCTACCGGAAAGGGCGCCAGGCGGCCAAAGAAGGGGACGGCGACCGCTGGCACGCCCGGGGGAGCCGCGTCGCAGAGCATGGCCACGCAGCTTTTCGCCGCTAGGGCGCGGAAGATAGGACGCACGGAGCCGTCACGCGGGACCAGGGCGATATGGTGACCATCGCGCGAGCCGGCCACCAACTTCGCGGCCCAAGTATTCTCGGTGATCACGGTCAAACCGCAGCCATATGCTTGGGCGAAGGCCGCCGCTACATCCCAACTCCCCAGGTGGGGAAGAGCCATGATGATTCCCCGGCCATCAGCCAGCGCCGCCTCGAAGTGCTCCAGATGCCGAGGGCTGGCCCAGGACAGTATTTCCTGGTCGCTCATCACCCGCACCGCCAGGAAATCCATGGCCATCCGGCCATAGTTGCGTACGCTGGCGCGGGCCGGACGCCGGGCGCGAGCCTGGGAAGCGCCCAGCACGGTGGCATAGTTCCGCGCGATAGCAGGCCGCCGGGCCAGAAAGAGCGGCGCCGCCGGCCCGGTCAGTGCGTCGGCCAGCCCATAACGCACCGGCGGCGGCAACCGGTGGACACCCTTGCTTACCACATCCATCAAGGCCGAGGCGGCGGTGAACAGGCCGGAACGCAGGGAAGGCAATGGCGAGAATGCCGGCGTGCTAGCCGCCATCCGACGCATCCTCGACATAGAAGGCGACGCCCAGCAGGCCCGGCCCGCAATAGCCGCCCATCACCGGGGTAAACTCGGTGGTCAGCAGTTCGACACACGCAAAGGTCGCCCCCAGCCATTCTTCCAGGTATTGCGCCTCTTCCGCTGCTTGCGCGTGTTGGACCGCGGCATGCAAGCGCGCCCTCTCGGGAACACTCCGCTGGAGCCGCTCCCTTAGATCCGCCAGGGCTCGGCGGCGTGTGCGGAGGCGGGCCAGGGGCCGCGCCTCCCCGCCCGACAGCTCGATGATCGGCTTGATCGCCAGGATACCGCCCAGAACGGAGGCAATCCGCGGGATGCGGGAGGCGCGCGCCAGATACTCCAGGGTATCGAGCGTTACCAGCAGGCAGACGGAGTTCCGTACCCGCGTCGCGGATTCCACTACCGAGGCCAGCGGTTGCCTGGCCGCGGCGGCGCGCGCGGCGGCCAGGGCGACGAAGCCCTGGCCCATCCCGGCCGAGCCGGAATCGATCACGGTCACCGGCACATCCGGCAACTCGCTCGCCGCCAGATCCGCGGCCAGCCGCACCGATCGACCGAACGTACTGAGCGCGTCGGCCACGGTCACCGAGACGACCACCCCACCGCCCGCCCCCGCGCGCTCCCAGACCCTAAGGTAGTCGCCCGGCGCCGGAGGTGAGGTTCTTGGCGGCGTGCGAGTCGCCACCAGCCTGGCATAGAACTCCGCCGGCGTGATGTCGACCCCATCCAGGAACGTCTGGTCTCCATAGGCAAATGGCACCGGAATCACCGCGATGCCAAGCTCGTCCCGCTGGACGGCTGGGAGGCAGGCGGTGCTCTCACATACCACGGCGACCCGCGCGGCCACATCGCTCTGGGGCCGCGCGGTGGATCGTGACGCCGTGCTCACGTCGAGACTCCCAACCCGAACGGCGCCGGGTGCGTGCCGTCCGGCAGCAGCGCCTCGACCGGGAAAAAGTCGCCGCTTTGCTCTACCTGGCGCACCAGGGAAACCAAATGGGCATTGTAGGGAGTCGGTATGCGCAGCCGCGCGCCAAGCCGAACAATCTCGCCGTTAAGATAGTCGATCTCCGTGGGTCTGTCACGCGCGATACTCTGGTAGGTGGAGAAGCGAATCGGCAGGCGTTGCAGCCGGCTGTGGCTCGCCGCCGCCAGGATGCCGAGCGCGGGCCATTCCGGCAGCATGGCCAGCATGGGTGTCATGCCCGCCTGCAGAAAGGCGATCAGCGCCACGTCCGGATGCGAACGGATGGCCCTGGGCGCGAGGCCGTAGAGTCCGTGGTCCAGCGCGATCCCCGCCGCCCTAATGACCCGGTAGCCCTCCCGCATTCCGTGCAGGGAAGCCAGTCGTCCAGCCGACGAAAGCCCGATTTCCCCCGCTGATAGGCCGGTGGCGGCGCAAAGAGCGTTGTTCAGGTTGGCGATCAGCTTGCTCCAGCGTACGCGCGTCAAGTGCCTGGTTGTATAGGTCGGCAGTGCGTCGCCGAGCAGCCGCGCCACCTCTGCCGTCCGTGCGCGGGGCGGTCCGAACGGCTCGCCCACGACCGCCCAACCGGGAAATTGGATGGTGATGCTCCCCGGCGCCAGATAGGTAGCCGCGCACATAAGCACGCCGCCGATCACGTTCGCCCGCCCCAACACCTCGGCGGCCAGGTGATCCGCCCGCACGCCGTTTTGCAGCGCCACCACGGGTACGTCCTGGGCAACCGGAAGGAGGGTGCGACAGGCCGCCCCGAGATCCTGCGTCTTCACCGTGAGCAACACCAACTCCGGACGATCCTCCAGGGCACACAGAGCTGGGAGCTGATACTGGCGCGCGCCGCGCGCGTCCTCTACCCTCAGGCCGCGGGCGCGGATCGCGTCCACCTGATCGGCGCGCCCAATCAGGGTCACCTGGTGCCCACGCTCGGCCAGCCGCGCCCCCAGCATGCAGCCGACCGCGCCCGCTCCAACCACCGCGACTCGCATGGTGTACCTTTCTTTCCCTTAACCCTGGGCGAAGCCGCTTGCCGCGGACCCGCGAATTTGCTGCCGCTCATACCGGTCGCGCAGGAGCACCTGCGCTCCCACGGTGGCCGCGAGTGTGGTGGCCAGCAGCGTGAGCGCCACGGCTGGTGGCACATACACGGCGATAAAGCCGTTGAAAAGAAGGAGCCGCTCCACCACCAGATACTTATGCGCGTCCAGCGCGCGGGCCCAAGTCAGGCTAGATCGCCCGTACCAGAGCCCGAGATAGACCGACGCGGCCAGAACCAGCGCGCCCAGGAAGAGAACCCACGCGAGAGGGCCCGGCATCAGGACAAGCATCAAGGCGAGACTGGCGATTGCCGCGCCGAGCGCCAGCCCCGCCGCGATGGACGCGGCGCGCGCCACTCCATAGACCACCGGCACGGTGGCGTAGCCGGCGGCGCGGTCGCCATCCACGTCGCGGATCGTCCCCACGAGGTTGGAAGCCGAATCATGGAAGAAGACCGCAACGAGCAGCAGGAGCACGGTGCCGTGGGCCGGCGTCCCCACCGCGAGGGCGCCGAAGAGCGCGGCGCAGACGCCGAGCACGCCGCGATCGAAGTTGCCGAGCAGGGCCCGCGCCTTGAAGGTTTTGGAGTAGGCGATGCCCAGAGCGGTGGTCAGGACGGCCAGACCCAGGTTGGCCGGCCCCAGGGCCAGGGCACAGACATTGCCGGTAAGGATCAGGCCGACCATGGTGAGGAACGCCTCACGCGGCGAAACCCGGCCCGACGGGACCGGTCGGAAAGGTTTACCGCGGGCGTCCAGTTCGCGATCGTAAAAGTCGCCGGCATAGAGGCCCGCTTCCCAGCCGCAGATGGTGACGATCCCGGCCAGCGCCACCCGCCAGGCCGCGCCATGGCCACCGGAGGCGAGTTCAGCACCGGCCACCGCGACCAGCCCGGCATGAAACATGGTGTAGGGGCGAGTCATCTCCAGGTGGGCCAGAGTCTTTACCCGCCAGCTAACCCTGGGCATACAGCCTCCGAGCCCGAGCCAGCGCCTGAGTAGGGAGGGTCAGCGCGAAGGACGTATCCGAGTACCACATGGCGCTGTAATAGAGGCCAATCGGCGCCGGAATCCAGGCGCCGTTCGCCTGCTGCCGGGAAATTAGCCAGGCCACGCCCCGGCGAACCGCCGTCTCGCCCTCGTCCCCTGGCGCGCAGCGGAGGAGCGCCATGATTGCCCAGGCGGTCTCCTCCGCCGTGCTCGCCTGCCCGCGGAGTCCCGCCCAGCCGCCATCATCGTTCTGGCCTCGCGACAGTGCGTCGCGAGCACGGAGTGCCAGCGGCGTCCGCTCAAGACCACAGTCGGCCAGCGCCTCCAGCACCGAGGCCGTCCCCGCCGTTGCCTCGCGGAACCAGATGGAGCCGAACGAGCCATCGTAGTGCTGGACGCGGGCCAGATATTCGAGCGCGCGCCCAAGCACCCTGGAACCGCGGCCCAGGCGATTGGCGGCCCGCAAGGCGCTGAGTACGTGCCCTGTTATGTAGGGACAATGACGATCGAAGGGCATGCGCGAGTCACGCACGAAGGTGGACCAGGAACCGTCGGTGTTCTGCATACGCTCCAACCAGCGGGCGCCCTGCCTGATCGGGCGGGCCGAGACTGGGACGCCGAGTGCCAGGAGGGCCAGAAGCGCATACGAGGTGTCGTCGCATTCCGGCCAGCCGGCCGGCATGGCCCAGGCCCAACCGCCGGGGCTGGCGGCGGTGGGGAAGCAGGGCTCCTGGAACTGCCGCGCCAGCAGCCAGTCGCGGACCTGGCCCGCGTGCGGCACCGTGACACCCGCCTCGCGCAGCGCCTGCACGGTCATGGCGGTGTCGAAGGTTTCCAGGTCGCGGTCAATCGGCCAACTCCCATCCGCTCGCTGACTCTCAACGACAAAACGGAGGGCCGCCGGCAGCCAGGGCAGGGCCCCCTGATCGCAGAGCACCATGCAGGCGATAATCACCGAGGTGAGGAAGGCCGACTCTTCAAATGAGCCATCCGATCCCTGGGTCTGGCGCAGCCAGTCCACGACGCGCCTCCGCGCGAAGCGGTGAGTGGGAAGCAAGTTGAGGGGGTGCGGCGCCATGTGCGCATGCACGCTGGCAATGCTCAGGTAGGCCGGGAAGGTGGTGGAGATGGTGCGGCGGAGACGGGCCGGGAGCAGCACCACCTCGGGCCGCAAGCGCTTGATCCGGCGCCAGTCCATCAGCCCCGCCAGGGCGGCCACCGTGCGATCCGGTCCACTAAGCGTACAGCGCAGCGGGTCGCCCACGGCATCGAAGCCGCCGAAGTGATCGAGGCGGGCCTGGGCGCGGGCCAGCGCCTGCTGGGCGCCTGGCTCCGGCGTGGGAGGGTTGGTGACCGTCAGGGCGCCGATCACCAGGGCGGTGGCATTGATATTCGAAGGATCGACGACGGCATCGCCCCAACCGCCATCGGCGCCCTGAGTCTCCAACAGCCAGCGACGGCCCCGCGCGATCGCCCCTGAGTAACCCGTGAGATCGGAAAGCTGGAGCGCCACGACGGCGATTGCCGTGGCGAGGGCGGAGGATGAGAGAACGCCCACCCAGCGCTGCTGTCCGCGCTGCCCGTCCTGCAGGCACTGGACGGCGCGCTCGAGGGCAGCCCCATAGGCCGAGGCTGGCGGCGCGTCATGAGGGGCGGACGATTCCCCGGTACGCGGCGCGGGGTGACCAGGAATCGTAGTGCCGGGCAAGGTCACTTTGCCCGGCCAGACTGGTGGCCATTCAGGATGGCCGACTCCTCGGCGGCCGGAGCTACGCCGGTGATCTGCACCGTGAATTCACGCGGGCGGGGATGATCCAATTCCACCAAAAGGAGCCGTTGCCAGCGGCCCAGGGCCAGGGCGCCGTCCACCACTGGGAGGAGTGCCGCCATCCCAAGCACCGCGTGCTGGCAATGGCTGTGCCCGTTGGCGCACTCGTCGATTCCGCACATATTCACGGTGCGTACATCCATCTGATTGTGACGATACAGCTCATCGGGCGCGGCGAAGCGCCGCAGGCGATCCGCCAGATCGCGCAGCAACAAGGGCTCGTTTTCCTGCACGATCAAGGCGCAGGTTGTATGGGCGGTCGAGGCGAGAAGATGCCCTTGACGCACCCCAGAGCGCTCGGCCACCGCGCACGCCAGATCGGTCACATCGAAGAAAGCGGGCGCCTCTCCCTTGGTATGCACCGCGAACGTCTCGCTATAGGATACTGCTCCGCCCGTACAGCGCCGCATGCCGCGAGGGACGGCATCGGGCGCGGGCGCGGGCGTATCGGGATCGAGATCGGGCGCGAACAAGACCGTGAGCATTTGGGCGTCCATAATCACCTTCTTTCTTGGCGGCAACGATGATGGGATGAGCGGGGCGCG
>JANWHO010000048.1 GCA_025450375.1 Chloroflexota bacterium | reverse complement strand
CGGCGCTGCCGCCGCCCTGTATATAGCGCGTGCCCTTGGCGAAATCGGCGCCATTCAGCAATACTTCCACGAAGCGTTCGATTTCCTCGGCATCGGCGGAGCCATCCGCGTCAAGCATCACGATGATATCTCCCGTCGCCGCCGCGAAGCCGGTACGGAGCGCCGCGCCCTTTCCCCGTCCTTCCTGGGGGATAATGCGAATAGTGGGACGTAACGCGCGGGCCACCGCGATGGTTTCATCGGTCGAGTGACCGTCAACGAGGATTACCTCACTCACCCATGTGGGAATCTTCGGGAGCACATAGGGCAAATTCCTTGCCTCGTTCATCGCCGGAATGACCACTGTCGTTCGAGGGGAAGGGGACATTATGCGTTGAGCAATCGGTTGTTCATGTATAGCTGTAGCCATTGATCACTAATCTCCTGCTTCGTTCCGCGTAGGAGCCTGCCCTCTCCCAGTGAGTCCGAGGCTCGGTCCTGTATACGTCCTTATCTCAGCTTTAGCCCGATCTCAGCTTTAGCCCGAGGAAAAATCCACGACCCCAGCTTTTGCCGCCCATCCTGGAGCCAGTTACCTCACCCACGGAATCGTCTCCGGTTGGTCCTTGTCTCTGAACCATCCCCTTATCGCGCGCCACCACGCGCGCACCAGAAACGATTCGTGTCGTGCCAAAGCCCGTCTCCCTTTTCTCCCTATTCCTTAACAGTACCTCGGAGGAAGTTAGTACGCTGTTAGATCAATCTAACCCTATTTTCCTCTGGAATTACCCAGGTGGGCAGTAGCAAGTTAGGCCGATCTTCTATAAACTATGGAAGAGGGTTCCAGGAAAGGGGCTTCATTGGCGAATCTTGTCATCCCGGCCGGCACCCATGTCACCTATCGTCAGCAGTACACCCGGTGCAACCGCCGGGGCTGCCGCACTTGCGCGCCCGAAGGAATGGGGCACGGGCCCTATTGGTATGCCTACTGGCGCCAGGAAGGACGGCTACGTTCCCATTATTTTGGGAAGCAGCCCCCGCCGGACATGCCGGTAGACCCTCCGACGCCGACCCAGGCTGTAGAAGGTAAAGAGACTCCGACCTCAGCCGTAGGTGAGCGGCCTGGGCGGCGCTCGGGGGGAGTGCCGACTCTCCGGGTACAAACCCTTGGCACGTTCGCCGTGTGGCGCGACGGGCTGCTGATCACCGCGGGCGCCTGGCGCCGCCGAAAAGCGGCGGCCCTGTTTAAGGCCCTGCTGAGCTGTCCCGAGTATCGTACGCATCGCGAACAAGTGGCGGAGTTGTTGTGGCCGGATAGCGAGCCCGAGCTCGCGGACAGCAATCTCCGCTTTACCTTGCACCAATTGCGCGGCATTCTGGATCCTTCGGGAGTCAAGGAAAGCTTCGTCGTCACTCAGGACAGCCATCTGATCCTGGTTCCCGTGCTTGGCCAGGATCCCTTGGGTACGCTCGCTTACCCCACGGATTGGCTGGACGCGGCCCGCTTCACCGCCGCCGCTACCCATGCGCTCACCGCCGAGCATGCGCACGATTGCAAACTGGCCCTGGCGCTATACACCGGCCCATACTTGCCCGATGACCGGTATGAGGAGTGGGTGTTGCCCCGTGCCGAGGAGCTTGCCCGTCTGCAGCTTGCCGTGCTGCTCCACCGGGCGCGCATCCTGAGTAAGACTGGCCCGAGCGAAGATCGCATCGCTGCCTGGCAAGCGGTACTGACGGCCGATCACGGCCACGAGGAAGCGGCCTACACCTTGATGCGGGCCCTCGCCGAGGGCGGCAAGACGGCGGACGCCTTGAGGGTGTACGCCATCTTTGCCGCCGCGCTGCGCGAAGAACTTGGAGTCAGCCCGGCCGCGGCGATCGAGCGCCTGCGTGCCAGATTAGTGGCGAGCCAACAGTCCGCCAGCCCCGACGCCGCGTCTCGTCTCGTGAGGTTGGAGAACCCGGATCGGGCTGGATCGCCAACCCCCTTGACCAATCTCCCGGTGGCGATGACGAGCTTTATTGGTCGTCGGCACGAACAGCCCGCCGTGCGAGAGTTGCTTTCCAGCACTCGGCTGCTCACCCTTACCGGAATCGGCGGCTCCGGCAAGACCCGGCTTGCCATCCAGGTAGCCGCCACCATGCTCGACCGCTTCGTTGATGGGGTATGGCTGGTGGAACTTGCCGCTCTTACCGATCCGGCCAGCGTATTGGAGCGCGTGGCCCGTGCGGTTGGGATGCCGGATTTACCCCCCGATCAGCCGCTCCAGGACGGCCTGATCCGTCATCTGGCGCCGCTGCGCGTATTGCTGGTCCTCGATAATTGCGAGCACTTGCTGGCGGACTGCGCCGAGTTAGCGGGGGCCCTTCTGCGTGCGTGCCACCAGGTACGGATTCTGGCCACCAGTCGCGAAAGTCTGGACATTCCCGGCGAAACCACGTTCCGAGTGCTCCCATTGTCCATGCCGCGCGTGGGAGTCCCAGCCTCACCCAGCCAGCTCCACCAGTACGAGGCGGTGCAATTATTCCTGGAGCGGGCACGGGCTCACCGTCCAGGCTTCACGCTCACCGACCGGAATGCCCAGGCCGTCGGTTCGATCTGCGCCCGCCTGGATGGCCTGCCGCTGGCGATCGAGTTGGCGGCGGCCCGAATCCGCTCCCTCTCGGTGGAGAATATCGACGCGCGCCTCGATCAATGCTTCCAATTATTGACCGGAGGGCCGCGGACCGCGCTGCCGCGCCATCAAACGCTTCGCGCCGCCCTTGATTGGAGTTACGATCTGCTCAGTCCCCCCGAGGGCGCGCTGCTTCGGCGCCTTTCGGTCTTCGCGGGCGGATGGACCCTGGAGGCGGCCGAGGCCATTTGTGCCTGGGATCCGGTGGGTAACTGGGAGGTGCTTGATGTCCTCTCCATGCTGGTGGATAAGTCGCTGGTTGAATTGGATGAGCGGGAGGGTGGGGCCCGCTACTGGCTGCAAGAAACCATGCGCCAGTATGCTCATGAGAAGCTGATGGCGGCGAACATGGCGCCCGATGCGCATGAGCGCCATCTTGCCTGGTACCTGAACCTGGCCGAGGAGGGATCGCGTGCCTTGGCGGGACCGGAGCAGTTGACGTGGCTCGATCGACTGACCGCGGAGCACGATAACTTGCGGGCCGCGCTCTCCTGGAGCACCGCCGTGGAAACGCAGCGCAGTGTCGGGCCGGCGGCCGCCTTGCGCTTGGCGGGGGCGCTGTGGCGCTTCTGGTGGATGCGCGGGTTCCCTCACGAGGGGCGACGCTGGCTGGAAATGACCCTCTCCGATCCCGACGCCGGGCCGATGGAATCGAGGACGCGCGCGCTGGACGGGGCCGGAGTGTTGGCCGCCGACCAAGGCGATTACGGGCGGGCTCGCGCTTTGCACGAAGAAAGCCTGGCTCTCTGGCGCATGGCTGGCGATCCGGCTGGGGTGGCCGGGGCCCTGAATAATCTGGGGAGCGTGGCCCAGCAGCAAGGCGACCACCAAGCGGCGCGGGTTGCGCATGAGGAGAGCCTCACCCTCTATCGCGCGCTGGCCGACGCACCCGGGATCGCCGGGGCACTCAACCAATTGGCCTGTATCGCCCGTGATGACCAAGGCGACTATGCGCTGGCCGGTACGCTGCTGGAGGAGAGCCTGGCCCTGAGGCGATCCCTGGGCGATAGTCGTGGGGTGGCCATCTCGCTCAATAATCTCGGGCTGGTCGCCTATTGCCAGTCCGACTATATGCGGGCCAGTACGCTGCTGGAGGAGAGCCTGGCCCTCCGGCAATCCCTGGGCGATACGCGGGGCATCGCGAATTCGCTGGGGAACCTGGGCCGGGTGGCGATCGGACTCCGGGATTATCAGCCGGGAGTGGTGTTGTATCAACAGAGCCTGGCTCTACGCCGCGATCAGGGAGACCGTCGCGGGATTGTGGAATGTCTGGAGGGTCTTGCCCTGGTGGCCGTCAAGCGCCAGGAAACCGAGCGCGCCGCCCGCCTTCTGGGGGCGGCCGAGGCCCTCCGCGAGGAGATCGGCTTCCCCCGCCTACAGCCCCCCCGTGATGTGCCCGATCAGGCAGTCGCCGCGCTCTGTGCCTCCCTGGGGGAGAAGGTATTCGCCGCCCTCTGGGCCACTGGCCGCTCGCTTGGGCTGGAGCGGGCCATCGCCCTGGCGAGTGAGGATGCCTCCGACCGGGCAAGGGAGGTCGCCTCATAGCCACCTTTCCTACACGTGGCTCACCAACCCCAAGAGCCATTGTGCATGGTTACTCCCGTGACGGGCGCCACGCGTAGAGGTTCAGTTGGAAACCAGCACTTGCGAGCCCCGAGAATGGCGTGGGATCGGAACCGGTACCTTGCACTCCTTCAGGGACCGAAGTCGCGGATCTAACCGCAATGCAAAAGCCGGCCTGGGTGAGCGCGTCCCAGACCTCACCAAATTGCTTTTGAACGTTAGTGCCGCCGTGGATCTCACAGATAATATGCTTTACAAGCGAAGCGCGCCCACTGTAGCAAAGATCCATAAGGAGGCTGAACTCGCTACCTTCGATATCTATCTTGAGGATGTCTATGGGCCCGTCTAACATATCGACTAAGCGCACTGCCGGCACCGCAAGGCCGGATCCTGTCACGACATAGCCACCGTCGGAATTATTTGGAAGGAACGAAGCTGTCCCAGCATGCGCCCCAACCGCCGCTTGCACTACCGTTACCTGCTGGATGCCACACCTGTGAAGGTTCTGCTCGAGCACCCGCGCAATAGTTGGATCCGCTTCAAAAACGACAATCGTGGCCCCAGGATATCTTCTCTTAAACCAAATAGCACTCAGTCCTATGTTCCCGCCACAGTCCATGATGCGTACTGCTCCGTCTAGCCCCAGCACCTCATAACCTCGGCCGACGAAAATGTCATCATATTGCTGGCTGAGCGACACCGCATCCACATAGTGGATCTGACCGAAAGGAAATCGGAACATCCCAGGTACTTTTGTGGGGGTCCGCCTGGCGTGCAAATGGAGGCGCACGTAAACTAACGACCGCGTCTGGCTCGTGATGAGTGCCCAGTAAACACCATAATGCAGGGCCTTCAAGATGCGTGGCATGCCCCGGAGGCTGGTGCCGCCGCCCAATCCGCATCTTTGCACGCGGCCCTCCCTGTAAGGCAATGACGCATCATGAAAAAAGGGGCCGCGAGGGACCCGTCTCTAGAATGTACTCGAGGG
>JANWHO010000047.1 GCA_025450375.1 Chloroflexota bacterium | reverse complement strand
AGAGGGAGAGAGCAGGAGGCCCGCCGAGATCACGGTTGACCCGGAGTCCGGACTGCTGCGGATCGAGTGGCGGGACGGCCATGAAAGCCTCTATGAGTTGGCGGCCCTGCGCCCCCACTGCCCCTGCGCCATGTGCCACGGGGAGGGTGGACGCGAGGGACTGGTGCGTGAGGACACCGTCTTCAGCGACGAGCAGACTACCCTGCTGGACATGAAAGAAGTGGGCCGCTACGCGCTGCAGCCCGTGTGGGCCGATGGCCACGACACGGGCTTTTTCACGTTCCGTCTCCTCCGCGCCCTCTGCCCATGCCCGGTTTGTCGGGAGGCGCGTACACGGCAATCCTGAGAACATGGTAGCCTAGCTCAAGAGAATTGGAATGGAACCGCGGGCAGACGTGTCCGCGGAGAATCTGCTCGTCCTCACTGCCTCATGGCACGGACGGCGCGGCCCCATGGAGGAGAGTGAAGCATGAGACAGTATGATGTAGCGATCGTGGGCGGCGGCATTCTCGGCCTGGCGACGGCGATGCGGCTACTGGAACAATATCCACACCTGAAAGTGGCGATTCTCGAGAAAGAGGATCGGATCGCCACTCACCAATCCGGACACAACAGCGGTGTCCTGCACTCTGGTATCTACTACAAGCCAGGTTCCCTCAAGGCGACCCTCTGCGTCCGCGGTAAACAGGCGTTGCTGCGCTTTTGCGACGAGCACGACATCCCCTACAAGCTGTGCGGCAAGGTGATCGTGGCCCTCAACGAAGGCGAATTGCCCCGTTTGCAGGAGTTGTATCAGCGTGGGCTGAGCAATGGAGTGCCTGGGGTGGAGATGATCGGACCCGAACGGCTGCGCGAACTGGAGCCGCACGCGGCCGGCATTCAGGCGCTCTATTCGCCGAACACCGGCGTGATTGACTACGTGCGGGTGGCGGAAACCTACGCCCGCCTGGTCCGGGAAAAAGGGGGAGTGATCCTCACCGACCATGAGGTCACGGACATCATCAAGGGCAGTCCCGTGGTCCTGGAGACCACCGGCGGTGACATGGAGGCCAAATACCTCATTACCTGCGCCGGCCTGCAGTCGGATCGGCTGGCCCGGAAGACTGGCGCGCCCGACAACCTCCGCATTGTCCCCTTCCGCGGCGACTACTATACGCTCAAGCCGGAGAAGGCGTATCTGTGCAAATCGCTGATTTACCCGGTCCCCGATCCCGCCTTCCCCTTCCTGGGGGTGCATTTCACCATCCGCATGGACGGGCAGGTGTGGGCCGGCCCCAACGCGGTGCTGGCCTTCGCCCGCGAAGGGTACAGCCGCTTCGATCTGAACCCCAAGGATCTGCTTGAGGTACTGACCTACAGCGGCTTCCGCCATCTCGCCCTCAAGTACTGGCGGATGGGGACGGCCGAGATGTATCGCGACTATAGCAAGAGCGCCTTCGTGGCGGCCATGCAGGCGTATGTCCCCGAAGTCACCGGTGATGATGTGATTTTTGGCCCCTCCGGCGTGCGGGCCCAGGCTCTCGCCGCCGATGGCTCCCTGGTCGATGATTTTTCCATTCTGAACGCCAGGAACATTATCCATGTGCGGAACGCCCCATCCCCGGCCGCCACCTCGTCGCTGGCCATTGGCGAGACAATCGTCGGCGCGGCCAGCAAGGCATTCGGCCTGGAGGCCCCAGTGAGCGTGGCCGTGAGTTGACAGGATCAGAGGTCAGACCGAGGACTTTGTGGCGCAAAGTACTTGACGACGTGGAAGCGCCTGCCCTATGATCGCTCCATGGCCGCACAGCACCCTCTCCGCCCGTTACCGACCGAGCCGCCCGCGCTCCACGCGCGCGCGATGGACAACCTTCGTTACATACGCGACACCATGGAGCGGGCCACCTCGTTCACGGCCGTACCGGGCTGGGGCCTGGTGGTGCTGGGCTGCTCGGCCCTGATTGCCACCCCCCTGGCGGCCGCCCAGCCCACTCCTCGGCGCTGGCTGGCGGTCTGGCTGGTTGAGGCGGGAATCGCCCTCGTGGTGGCCTTGGTCGCCATGAGCCGCAAAGCGCGGAGAGTGGGGGTGCCGGTTTTCTCCCGGCCCGGCCGCCGGTTCGTCCTCAGTTTATCCCCTCCCATGCTCGTCGGACTTTTGCTGACCATTGAGTTAGCGCGCGCCGGCCTGATTCATTTTCTCCCCGGCGTCTGGCTCCTCCTGTTCGGGGCGGGGGTGATGAACGGCGGCGCCTTCTCGGTGCGGATTGTCCCGGTGCTCGGCCTGAGCTTTATGCTGGTGGGCTCCCTGGCCCTCCTGGGGCCGCAGGCCTGGGGCAACTGGTGCCTGGCGGCCGGCTTCGGCGGCCTGGAAATTCTCTTCGGCCTGATCATCGCCCGGAGGTATGGTGGCTAAAGCAAACGCGCGCATCAGTCCCCCGCCCTGGGAACCCGATCCGAAGACGGAGCCGCGCCCGGCATCCAGTCCCGCTCCCGACTTCGATCGGATTATCCATGAGCGGATCCGCCTGGGCATGGTCAGCGCCCTGGCGGTCAACGCCTCGCTCAGCTTCACCGAGTTGAAGAAACTGCTCGGGACCACCGACGGCAATCTCAGCGTCCACGCGGGGAAGCTGGAGGAAGCGGGCTACATCCGGATGCACAAGTTCTTCGATGGACGCATTCCACGTACCGAGTTCTCGTTGACCGAGCGTGGACGGCACGCGCTGGATCGCTACCTCGACCACATGGAGGCGTTGATCCACGCCACTCGCCACCGCTAGTCCGCCTCTTCTTTTTTTGGAGATCCGCTTTATGCTACAAAGAGATTTACCATTCCTCAGCCCGCCCGGGTTGCATGTGGCGATCATCATGGATGGGAATGGCCGTTGGGCCGTGCGCCGCGGGCGGCCGCGGAGCGCCGGCCATCGGGCGGGGGCGCGGGCGGCCCGCGGGGTGATCGAGGCGGCGCCCCGGCTTGGGATCGGTACCCTTACCCTCTTTGCTTTCTCGGCCGACAACTGGCAGCGGCCTCCACAGGAAGTGCGGGCCCTGATGCGGCTCTTGCAAGTCTATCTCAGGGCCGAGATTACCACCTGTCTGGAGCAGAACGTGCGCTTGCGGGTGATTGGCCGCCGCGAGGGGATGTCGCCCGCGTTGCTCTCCGCGATGGCCAATGCCGAGTCCGCCACCGCTCACGGGCGGCTTCTGGATCTCCGGATCGCGATCAACTACTCCGCCCGCCAGTCAATCGTCGACGCGGCCCGCCGGGTGGCCGCCGGAGACAATCCCACCTTCGCCCGTTTCTCGGCCCTGCTGGGCGAGGCGTGCCAGGCTGGAGGGCCGGCGCCCGATGTCGATCTGCTGGTCCGTACGGGAGGAGAGCAACGATTGAGCGATTTTCTCCTGTGGGAGTGCGCCTACGCCGAGATGATCTTCAGCACCCGGCTCTGGCCCGATTTCACCGCCGAGGATCTGGGGGAGGCTGTACGGGAATATCATCATCGAGAGCGGCGGTTCGGCGCGGTCCCGGTTCTGGCCGCTCAGTGACCGACGGCCGCCTACGGCCGGCTCGGCGCCCCCTGAACGATCTTAGCGTACTTCAGCGCGTCAATCGTGAGCGAGTGGTGCTCCTGGGCTGGGGCGCCGCCATTCTGATGCAGCTCGCCCATCCGCAAGTGGCGGCCGGGGTGGCCCAGCACAGCCGGTTCCTCGACACCCCGATGGCCAGGTTTGAGCGCCTGTCGCGGACGATCCGGGTCATGCAGGCCCTCAACTTCGGCAACCCGGCTGAGGTGGCCCGCGCCGCCCGCCTGGTGAACACGCTTCACGGCAGGGTGAATGGGACCACCGAGTCCTCTACTCCTGGCTGTCCCGCCGGCACACCCTATAACGCGCTCGACCCAAGCCTCCTTCTGTGGGTGCTCGCCTCGCTGTTGTATGTGCTGCCGCGGGCCTATGAGCTGTTCGTCGGGCCGCTTTCCGCCGAGGAATACGACCAGTTCATGATCGACGCGCGTCCGCTCGGCATCCTCCTCGGAACCCCCGAGGAACTCTTGCCGCGGAACACCAGCGATCTCGACCACTATCTGGAGAATATGCTCGCTTCCGGTGATATCGCGGTGGGTTCGACCGGAAGGCGGCTGGTTCAGGAGATCGTTCGCCCCGCGTGGCCGTGGTTTACCCGCCCAATGGTCTGGATCTCCGCCCTCCCGGCGATCGGCCTGTTACCCCCCGCGATCCGCCGTGCCTACAACCTGCCCTGGACCCGGAGGCACCGACTCGCCCTCCACGCGATCGCCTGGCTCTGTCGCCGCCTGCTGCCTCTGGCCCCGCGCCGCGGCCGCTATTGGCCCGCCGCCCAGGCTCGCGCATGGACGAATATGGCTGACCCAAATGGCTGACCCAACTGGGGGATGGACGCCACTTCCTCAAGCGCCAATAATCCGGGTAAGGCCCTTGAAGGGAGGTGGCGGGTTCAGCATCCGGAGCCAGGACTGATTATCGCGAGGTTCGACCCTTGAAGGGCGGTGACATGCGCCAGGACGCGGCGGAAAAGCCGTCCCCAGACGATTCCGAGATTCCACGGGCTCCCGCCCCCGCCAAAATCGCTTCCCTGGCTCCCGGTGAACTGGAGTCCCGCATGCGGGCGGTCGATTGGAGCCATACACCGCTGGGACCGCTGGACACCTGGCCCATCGAGATTCGCTCGGCCATAAGTGTATGCTTGAGCGAGCTTGAGCGCGCCGCCAGACGTCCCTCCACGGGCCGGAAGCGTCGATCCGCGCCCCAGGAGGCGCCTGCTCCCAGTCCGGTGGACCCCGTGCACGAGAGCCTCCGCGCCGTGCTCGACGTGTTGCCCGAGGGAGTGCTGATCAGCAATGTGGCGGGATGGTTCACGCTCGCGAACCGGGCGGCGATCAGCCTTTTGGGAATCGACGCCACCAATCGCCCCATGCCCCGCGAGAACGATGAAATATACGCCCGCCTCAATGTTCGCCGTGATGACGGCACCCCGTATCCGGCCGGTGAGTTGCCGCTGTGGCGTTCCCTGCTGCTGGGGGAGGATGTCCACGGGAACCAATTGCAGATTCGGAATCTGACCACCGGACGCGATATTCCCATTCTGCTCAATTGCGCCCCTCTCCGTGACTCCTCTGGGGCGATCAGGGGATCCGTGGCCGTCTTCCAGGATATCTCCCCGCTCAAGGATCTTGACTACCAAAAGGACGAGTTTCTAACCACGATCTCCCATGATCTCAAGAATCCGATCACGGCGATTAGCGGTATGGCCCAGATGATGCACCAACGAGTCGAGCACATGCAAGGGGCGGATGCGGCCCGGCTCCGCCGGGGCCTGGAAACGATCCGCGGAAGCGCCCAGCAGATGACCCGGATGCTGGCCGAGTTGGTGGATATCACGCGCCTGCAAATGGCGCGTCCCCTCACCCTGGAGCTGGCGCCCGTCGATTTGGTCGCGCTCACCGAGCGGCTCGTGAAGGTCTACTGGCAGACCACCGAGCAGCACGCGGTTCGACTGCACGCGGCACAACCGGCAATCGTGGTTCTCTGTGACGCCAGCCGCATCGAGCGCGTGATCGATAATCTTCTCTCGAACGCGATCAAGTTCAGTCCCCAAGGGGGTCCAGTCACGATCAATCTGAGCACGACGGTCCAGGATGGGCCGTCACGCCCCGGCACGGTGTGGGCGGTCTTGACCGTGCGGGACAAGGGAATCGGCATCCCCGAGGAGGCCCTACCCCATATTTTTGAACAGTTTTACCGAGCGACCAACGTGGTTGGACGGATCGCCGGGTCGGGAATCGGGCTGGTCGGAGCGAGGCGCATCGTAGAGCAACACGGAGGCACGATAGGGATAGCCAGTAAGCAGGGAGCCGGCACCACGGTCACCCTCCGCCTCCCCCTGAGCGGCCCCTATGCCTCGCCGCCAACCTGAAGGGGCGCCGGGAAGGGAAGCGCGCTCCCAAGGCCCACCGTGGTTCACTCAGAATCCCTGGACGCGCAGGTGCTCTTCCAGCGAACGCGGCTGAAACCCGAAACGGGCCGGCACCGCGTCGAGGGCAGTTATGTTATCGCCGCTCCCGAACAGCTCCAGGGCCGCCACGGTAACCGGGGGATGGGGCAGAAGCCGCTCCATGACGGCGGCGGCGGGAGTCACCAGGGGGAGCGGCACATGAAGTTTGGCGCGGCGCTTCCCGATCTTGGCGCAGATCAGATCCAGTAACTGGTCATATGTATAATATGCCGGGCCGCCAACTCCCACGGTCTCGTTCCGCCCGCCCTCGTCAAGGAGAGCGACAAGGCAAGTCACCACATCCTCGACCCAGATCGGCTGGAAGCGCAATTTTCCGTTCCCCGGCACGGGCAGGAACGGGGCCCGCCGGGCCAGATCAGCCAGCGTAGTGAAGAACTGGGATCCATCGCCGAAGAGGATGGAAGGCTGCAGGATGCTGTAGGGAATGCCACCGGTCCTCACCTGCTGTTCGCCGTTGTAACGAGTCCGAATATACGAAGTGGCCCGGCCGGGAACCGTGTTGAGACCGCCAAGATGCATGAAGTGGGCCACTCCCGCATGGCCACCCGCGCGGACCAGGTTGGCCGTCCCCTCGTCGTTGACGCCACGGTAGCTCACCGCCTTGGTTTCCTTGAGGTTCGCCACCACGGCGGCCAGATGCACGATGGTGGTCGCGCCCTCCGCCGCCGCCGCCAGGCTCGCCCGATTCCCGAGGTCGCCCGTGACCGGTTCCGCCCCATCCGGAAGGACGCGCTTCCCGGCTCCGGGCCGCGTCAGGCACCGGGGATGCTCGCCTCGCGCGACCAGACGGGCCACCAGATGCCGACCAATATAGCCGGTAGCCCCCGTGATCAGAATCGTGGCCACTGCGTCATCCCTCCCGTGCGGCGCCCCACCATGCTCTAGGATACCAGAGCGGAACGTCTGGCCTCGTCTTCGCCCACCGATCATCCTCTCGTGCCACACCGTTGAACGCCTCTCCTGAAGCACGGAAACACAGAGAGTACGGAGAACACATATCCAGGCGCGTCCAATTCCCACGGCGCCGCCCAAAACGGGGTATGCTAGCCAGCAACACCCGACGATTCGGTACTTGCTCATTATGTGCATTGAAAGAACTCGACACCGAAGGGAAAATTCGTGGGCACCCCCACCTTTGTGATCTTGGGAGCCGGTCAGACGGGCGGCCGGGCGGCCGAGACCTTGCGCCACGAGGGTTTCACCGGCCGCGTGATCCTGGTGGGGGCCGAGCCACACCGCCCCTATGAACGGCCCCCGCTATCCAAGGGCATCCTCCTGGGCGATACCACGGCCGACCAGACCTATCTGCGGGCCGCCGAGCACTATCGAGAACAGAACATCGAACTACGCCTGGGCGTGCGCGCGACCCGGATCGTGCCTTCGGAGCACCGGGTGGAACTGAGCGATGGCAGCAGCCTGAGTTATGACAAGCTGCTGATCGCCACCGGGGTCCGTCCCCGCCTGCTTTCCGTCCCCGGCGCCGATCTCCCCGGTATTGTCACCCTCCGCACCCTGGCCGACGCCCAGGTTCTGGCCGATGCCATGGCCGGCTCCCCACGAGTGCTGATCGTCGGGGCCGGGTTTATCGGGGCCGAGGTGGCGGCCGCTTGCCGGAAGCGCGGCCTCGCCGTGACCATGGTGGAACCGCTGGCCGCCCCCATGGAGCGCGCCCTGGGGACCGAACTTGGCGATCTCTTCGCCGCCATCCATAGCGATCAGGGGGTCGATCTCCGCCTGCGAACCGGAGTCGCCGCCTTCCATGGAACCGACCGGGTGGAGGAAGCAGAACTGACCACCGGTGAACGGATCCCCGCCGACTTGGTGCTCGTGGGGATCGGGGTGGTCCCTGATACCGAGTACCTGGAAGGATCCGGTCTGGCGCTCGACAACGGGGTGATTACCGACCAGTTCTCCCGCACCAATCTGCCCGACATCTACGCGGCCGGCGACGTGGCCCACTGGCTGCACCCGACCCTTGGCCGGCATCTCAGGGTGGAGCACTGGGACAACGCGGAGCAGCAGGGGAAGGCGGCGGCGAAGTCCATGTTGGGGAATCTGGAACCTTTCGCGCCCGTCCTCTACTTCTGGTCCGATCAATACGAGCACGGGCTCCAGGTGCTGGGCCACCGCGCCGGCGGCGAGGAGGAAGTGCGGCGCGGCAGCCTGGAAGCCCGTAAGTTCACCCATTTCTACCTGCGCGACGGGGTGTTGGTCGCCGCTCTCTGCTTCAACACGCCCCGCGACAGCATGGCCGCCCGCAAACTGATCGCCGCCGGTACACCAGTGGACGCCGCCAAGCTGGCCGACGAAGGGGTGGACTTGAGAAGCTTGGTGCCGAAGCGACAACCATAGGTCTGCGGATTAGGTGATCGGGCTGTTCCTTGATTGGTGTATCGCCTGGCTCCTATCCACTACTGTCGTGTCGTCCCAACTCCAATTTTGCAGTTCGGGAGTGCCTGCCGCAAGGTAGCCACGCCTGCTCCGGTGACTGCCGTATTGTGCAATGCCAGATACCCAAGCGAGGCGAGTGCCGTCAGGTGCGGCAAACCAGCATCGGAGATCCGTGTATCACTCAAGATCAGATGGCGTAGACCTGGCAGAGCACGCAAATATACTAGACTCGAATCCTCCAATGCCGTGTGATCTAACCAGAGATCATTCAATGCCGAATGCCCTGCCAGGTGGCTTAAACCTTCCCCGAGGATAGCCGTATCACTGAGCCATAGCGATTTTAAGTTTCGCATTCCCACAAGCCCCGCCAGGGAGTTGTCGTTGATGCCGGTTCTTGAAATCGCAAGGGCTTCCATTGCGGTAAGATCCCCCAGCGCTTGCAATCCTGCCAGATCTATCCGGGTATTGTTCAGACGGAGCCGACGCAAGTTGTACAGGGCGCCTACCGCAGGCAGCGAACGATTATCAATCCGATTGTTCGAGGCGGAAAGGGATTCCAGTTCGCTCAAACCGACCAGATTCCGTAATGCGGCCCCCTCCAATCGCGTATCATCCAGATCCAGCGCGCGCAACTCGCTCAACCGAGTCAAAAATTGAAGGGAGCGGCTGGTGAGATGCGTGCCGTACAGGTTTAGGCCGCGCAATCGGGCCATCCCGGGTATTCCCACAAGCCGCTCCCCGGTCACTTTGGTGGAACTGAGATCCAACTCAGTCAGCTTGGGTAAATCGGCAAGGTGGAATAAGCCGGAGCCAGTGATCTTAGTCTCGGCCAGGTGCAGCGTCTCCAGGTTTCGCAGCTGAGCCAAATACGGAAGTCCCGCGTCCGTGATCCCGGTATCCGACAGATACAACGCCTCCAGGTTTCGCAACTGAGCCAGGTACGGAAGGCCGGCATCAGTGACCCTGATTCCACTCGGACCAAATCGCTTGAGCGCGGACAGATGTCGAACGTGGCCCAGGGCTTCATCGTCAGTGGCACCCACGGAAAGCTGTTCCAGATTGCATAGTCCTTCCAAATGAGTCGCCCCTTCCGCCGTGAGATAAAACATCTCATATCCAAGTGACAGCTTCCGTAAGCCGGTGAGACGGCTGAGGTGCGCCAGTTCATTCGCGGGGCCGCGCCAGAACTTGTGGGTGCTAAAAGCGTATAAATCGTCTGAACCAAGAGCTTCGAGCGAGGACAGACCATCCTGTTCCAATCGCCCCCAGTGCAGGCTCAATCTGCAACCGACAGGTACGGCGACGTCCCCGCGTGCGGGCATCCACTCCAGCCACCGCCAGTCGTCGCCCTCCCGCACTTCCACGGTCACTTGGCCCATCGAGAAATCCTCGGGGAAGCGAACCATGCGCGGTTGCGCATCTTGTTCGGACACCTCTCCCTCCTTCATACACATGCTTGCCATGCAAGGATACGATGGTTAGACTTCCGGGAGCAGTACCATATTTTCGCCCGTAATCAAACCCCACCACCCCCCGACTATGCGATACTCAAGTGATGCCCGACGAGAGAAATGGCGAACGATGAGCGGCGAGACGGCGGTGGTCCTGGTGGCGATAGGGCTTTTGCTCACCATGGTGGTTGGCATGGCCTCGCAGTGGCGTGGATCGCGTCGGAAGGATACGTCGCCGCCTGCCACCGCCACCGAGAGAACCGCGAAAGGGCCCACCGCCGAACAGCAAGAGGATATCGAGGCGGTGCAGGAAGGGATCGAGGCGGCCCGCGCCGAGTTGCGCTGGCTGCGGGACCAGGTGGCCAGGGAGCGCGAGCGGTTGGAGCGGATGCGGAGACAGCACCAGCCCGCCGCACAGACGGCGCCTCAGCCCCAGATCGCCGACAGTCCCTGGGTGGTGCTGGGACTCCGACCCGGCTCCGGCCCCGATGACATTCGCCGCCGCTACCGCCTCCTCTCGCGGGTCTGGCATCCAGATCGTTTCATCGAGGGACCACCTGAACTGCGCGCGGAGGCGGAACTGATGATGGCTCGGCTGAACAAGGCGCATAACGCGCTGGTCGGAGCCGCGGCGGGTTTTCGGAGGTAGGAAGGGAAATCGTCGGTGCGCCGGAACATTTCCAGCGGCGCCTCCTGGGAGGCGGTGGTCGGCTATAGCCGAGCGGTGCGGGTGGGAAACATCATCCAGGTAGCGGGCACTACGGCGGTGGACGCCGAGGGGAAGCCGTTCGCGCCCGGCGATCCCTACGCCCAGACGGTACGCATTCTGGAGATCATTGAGAGCGCCCTCGCGCAGGCCGGCGCCTCCATGCGGGACGTGGTGCGGACACGCATCTTCGTGACCGACGTCAGTCGGTGGGAGGAGATTGGACGTGCCCACGGTGAGCGCTTCGCCGCCATCCGCCCGGCGGCCACCATGGTGCAGGTGGCGGCCTTGATCGACCCCGCGCTCATGGTCGAGATCGAGGCGGAAGCAATCCTCGAATAGGCCCATCGGACGGATCGGACGGATCGGACCGATCCGTCCGATTTATGGCTTGCCCCCTTGAAACAGCCGCCAAATAATGGGATGATGACGGCATGGAAGCACATGCGTATCCCTCTGGAGCCGTGGCGCCGTGGGCCGAGGTGGTCCGGGGCGCCGGCCCGTGTACCGTGGAAGAATTGCTTCGCCTGCCGGACGATGGATGGCAGTATGAAGTAGTAGAAGGGGTGCTTGTCCGCATGGCGGGAAGCCCGGCCGAGCCAACGATGCTCGCCGCGCGTCTCGGCACCCGCATAGGGCTTTTCGTTGAAGATCACGATCTGGGAGTCGTCACCGGCCCCGATGGGGTCTATGATTTCGAGCGGCGCGGCCAGAAGAACACGGGCCTCTGGTTACGACAAGGGAAAGAGCGACGCCGTGAAGCAGCAGTATTGGCTTTACGTCTCAATGCAAAAGCAGCGCGACCACGTCGCCAACGTCCGTCTCTATCCCGTGCAACTGCCGGAACAGCGGATTGATGGAGTCACGTTCCAACCATCCACAAAACTCCTTCGAATCGAGGAGTAATTGCCGACTCGCCAACTCAAATTCCCAGCGTCAATGGAACTTCGGATCACCGTTGGAGGCTGAGACACCATCGTCAACCGGCCGCGGCGTGTCCGGATGTGCGTCGCATATTCAACATGTCCATCGTGGCTTGAAACCTCAAAATATCGATAGTCGGGTATGCTGCGCCAAACCAAGCGGTTATTTGTTGGCAGGCTGGTAGGCAAGAGCAAGGGAACCAAAACTCAGCGCTTT
>JANWHO010000046.1 GCA_025450375.1 Chloroflexota bacterium | reverse complement strand
CCCTTGCCTACGTAGCGCTTGCCGGCCTCGAACTGCGGCTTGATCAAGCACACGGCCTGCGCCGTGAGCGCCAGGAGGCGCCGCACCGCCGGCAGCACCAGGTCAAGGGAGATGAAGGATACGTCGATTGTAGCCAGCGCGGGCTGCTCCGGCAACTCGCGTACATAGCGGATGTTGGTGCGTTCCATCACGACTACCCTGGCATCGTTGCGAAGCACCCAGGAAAGCTGGCCGTAGCCGACATCGATGGCATAAACGCGGGCCGCTCCGCGGCGGAGCAGCACATCGGTGAAACCGCCGGTGGAGGCCCCGGTGTCCAGCGCGATGAGCCCCACCACCGGCACGGGGAAGCGGTCCAGGGCCGCCGCCAGCTTGAGGCCGCCACGGCTGGCATAGCTCACCGGGAACGGCTGGACCACGAGCGGCAGGTCGAGCGGCACCGCTTGGCCGGGACGATCCAGCACCCGGCCATCGGCGCTCACCAGCCCGTCGGCGATCAGCCGTTGCGCCTCGCCGCGGCCGCCGGCCAGGCCACGCGCCACCAGGGCGTGGTCCAGGCGCATTTTGGCGGATTTTGATTTTGATGGAGGTGACACCTAGATCAACTTGCGATTGGTGCTTATACTAGAGCCAAGCCCTGCAAGCGACTCAGACCACACCCACAGCACTCCGCTTGTCCCCACTTGCAGGGCTCTGTTCTGCCCTTGTCACCCGCGCGCCGCCGCCTCGGCGCGGCCGGCGGCGGGGGGAGTGAACAATAGGGTGAAGCTGGCTCCGTTGTCTCCTCCCCAATCTACCTGGCCGTGCAGATCCGCTTCAACCAGGGTACGGACGATGGAGAGGCCGAGGCCCTTGTTCTTGCCCAGGGAGAAATCGACCGGCAGCCCGTTGCCGTCGTCAGCCACCGTGACCCACACCTGTGATGCCTGCCTGCCGTAGAGCACCCGGATTGTACCCTGATCTCGCCCGCGGAGCCCGTGCCGCACGGCATTGGTCAGCAGCTCATTGAGCAGGATGGCCAGGGTGGTCGCCTCCCTAGTCTCCAGTTCGATCGCCTCGCCCTCGGCCACGAACTTGATTGCCGCCCTCCCTTGCAGGGTAGGCTCAAGCAGCTCAATCACTTTTTTCGCAACCGCCTCGATCGTGGTGACCCCAATAGTCTCGCGCGAAAGAAGGTCGTGCGCGGCGGCGATGCTCCGCACCCGATTGTAGCTCTCGCGAAGCGTATTGCCGGCCTCGTCGGATTTGCTGTGCCGGAGCGCCAGCGAAAGCAGCGAGGCCACAGTCTGCAAGTTGTTCTTCACCCGGTGGTGGAGTTCGGCCAGCAAGACGGACTTCGACTCCAGATTTTGCCGAGTGCTCTGGTGCAGGCGCGCGTTTTCTATCGCCAGGGCAGCCACGCTGGCAAAGTCGTTCAACATGTCGCAGGTCTCGCTGTCGAAGCTCTGACCAGGCTTCCCTACCACGACCAGCACGCCAAAGGTCGATCCCTGCCCACGCAGAGGCACGCAGACTATCGGCCGCGCGCTGTCGGGCGAGGCGCCTGGGAGCAGGTCGGCTAGTTGTGACCGCTGCTGCATGGATGCCAGGGCCACGCGGTGGAGCACTTCCTGCTGGTCGGGATGGTCAACCCCGTAGCTCGCCTCCACCCGCAGATGCTGTTGCTGAGCCTTGCGGGCGAGAATGGCACTCCCATCGCACTGGCACAGGGTAACCGCCTGCTCGGCAATCGTATCGAGCACCCGGCGCAACTCCAGACTCCCCGCCACCGCCACCATGATTTGGTGGAGGGTGGTGAGCGCCGCCACCTTCTGGCGAAGGCGGGCATCGGTTTGGCCATAGGAACGGGCGTTTTCGATCGACAGCGCCAGTTGCCCGGCGACCATCTCCAGGAAGGTGATCTCGTCGGCGGTGAACTCGCGTCCCTCGCGCGTCTGCACCGTGATCACCCCCAGTATGGCCTCGCCCCCAGTGGCCATGATCGGAACCGCCAGGATGGAGTGGTATGGGTCTTCCATTGTTTCCGGGAGGTATTTGGCGCGGGTATCACACCAGATGTCGGGCACATTGATGGTCTGGCAGTGCTGCGCCGCCCACCCGGTGACGCCCTCGCCCAACGAGAGACGAGCCGCCCCCACCGCCGAGGGATTGAGCCCGTAGGTAGCCGCCAGCAGCAGGGTGTGGGAGCCCTGGAGCAGATAGATGGAGCACACCGCCACCCCCATCACGTCGGCCACCGCATCCACCACCTTGGACAGCACGGTACGCTCATCCAGGCTGCTGGTGGCCACGGTGTTGACACGTTGCAAGGCGGTAATCTCGGCCCGTCTCCGGTGCAGTTCCAGGCGCAGGCGGGCAAGCTCGTGTTGGTCGTCATGCTCGCGGGCCCGCGAATAACCGGTGGCCAGGGCCGAGGCGGCCTGGCCGGCGCCGGGGCCGGTGGGCAACGCCGCCAGCAAGGCGGGAAGCGGCAGTCCAGCCGCGTAGTAATGGGCGCCCAGGGCTTCCAGGTGGCCGGGGTCGGTGCCGGCCGCCGCCAGGGCGCCGGCAAGAACCTCCCGCGTGGAGTCAATTTCGATCATCATACCTCGGATGGGGGGCGCGGGCACCAAGCCGCCGTTAGATCAGCCCTTCCTTTGCCGCCACGTACAGCGCCGAAACACGATTGGTCGCGCCCAGCTTGTCCATGATCTTCTGAAGCTGATCCTTGATTGTGCCCTCGCTGACGAAGAGCTTGTTGGCTATCTGGCGATTGGTGGATCCTTCCGCCATTAACTTCAGGATACTTATTTCTCGCTCGTTCAGCACTACCCGATTGCGGTCGCCCTCGCGCTTGAGGCGCTCGACCACCACCGTATGGGCCTTGCGGTCCAGAAAAGCCTCGCCCCGCGCCACTCCGCGGATGGACTCCTTGAGGTCGGTGCGCTCGACATCCTTCACTACATAGCCCTTGGCTCCGGCCTGGATGCAGCGGTTGATCGTGTCGCTGTCCAGGAAGGCGGTAAGAATGATCACCCGAACCTCGGGGTAGCGGGCGCTGATGGCGCGGCACACGTCGATACCATCTCCTCCGGGCATGCGAATGTCCAGGAGGACGACGGTGGGTTTGAGCTTTTCTACCGCCGCGAGGGCGGACACGCCATCGGCGGCCTCGCCCACGATCTCGAAGTCCGGCTCCTGGCTGAGGATTCTGGTCAAGCCTTCGCGCACGATTGCATGGTCATCCACGACCAGAATACGGGTTGGTAGTGTTGCTATCATCAAATTCCCTCTCCATCCGGCGATCGCGCGGGAAGGATCGCGCGCACGATCGCCCCACCCTCCTCGCCATCCATTACCTCGAACCTGCCGCCCAGCTCCTCGATCTGACGGGCCACCGTCCGCAAGCCAAAATGCGAGGTACCATCGGCCCGGCGTTCCGCCACCGCCGGCGGCAAGCCCACCCCATCGTCCTGCACCACCACCGTCACCCGTTCCGCCTCGAAGATGACCCGTGCCGCCACGTGGCTGGCACTGGCGTGCTTATAGGCGTTCATCAAGCTCTCGCGCACCACCCGATGCAAGGCATTCTGCCGCAGCAGCGACAAATAGGGTGGCTGGCCCGTGGTGCTGAACGATACCGGCAGGTGATATTGTTCCACGAACGAGCCGACCAGTTCCTCGATGGCGGGCACCAGGCCGACATCCGCCACCTTCGACGACAGGGTATAAATAGCGCCGCGTAGCTCGCTGCCGGCCTGGGCGGTGAGCCTACGCATGTCCATCAGCTTCTGGGCCAGCGGTGGATCATGCTGGGCGCGACGCAGGCACCACTCGGCGCCCAGGCCGGCGCTGAAGAGCATCTGCAGCACCGTGTCGTGTAGCTCGCGCGCGATCCGATTCTTCTCCTCCAGCACCAAACTTCGCTGCGCGGCGATTCGCAGAAGCGCTTTTTCCACCCAGGTGCCCAATTCCTGGCAGGCCACGCCGAGGCTCTGGCTGGGAGGCAAATCGCTTTGGTGCGCCTCGGTGATGGCGATGAGCGCCTGCAACACGGCCACCGGCCGTCCCTGCACGAGGATGGGGACGCTCACCCTGCTGATCGGCCCATCGTTCTCATACCCCGCGGCGGTGAGCACCAGCGCGCGTGTACGCACCGCCTGCCAGGCGTCGGCGGTGGCGGCATCGGCGACCGGGCCCGTGGTCAGATGGGCCTGGCGCACGAACAGCAGCTCCAGCGCCTCGGCATCGGCGGCGCAGCGAAACGCCTGACCACCGAGGAGCGGCATCGAGGACAGGATCAGTTCCAGACCCGATTCGAGCAGCCGATCGGGATCGGTGTCCTGAGTTGCCGTCTGGCTCAGCCCGTAGATGGTGGCCAACTCCGTATTGCGCAGCAGCACCGCGCGATACAGTTGGGCGTTTTCATTGGCAATCGCGGCCATCTTCCGTTCGGCCTGGCTCAGTTGGCTCACCCCGTAGGTGAGGGCGAACATCGCCACCACGGCCCCGCTCAGGTTGGTCACCTGCAACGAATGGTGGTTGGCGGCCAGGATAGAAAAGAATTGGAGAATGGACACCAGGGTGGTGATACCCAGAGCCCGGCTGAGACTATAGCGGGTAGCCGAAAGCAGCACCACGCTAAACAGGAGCACCTGCGTGTAGCCTGGCTTGTTGGCGGTGAGAAAGAGCACCCCCACGGCGGTGCTGACGTCAACCGCGGTCAGCAGGGCCACCCGAGTTGCCCCGTTTTGGGCCAGCATTGTATAGGCGTAGCGCGCCAACAGATAGTAGCCCAGCGGGTGGAGCGCCAGCATCGCCAGCACGAACAGACCGGCGGAGAGGCCGAGACCCGGCCCCAGCGAAGCCGGTAACAGCGCCCCGGTGGCCACCAGGACGACGACGAGCCAGTGGAGGGCGACGATACGCCATTCAATGCGCGATTGTGCCCGCAACAGTTGGCGAAGGCGGATCGCGCCTAAAGGGGCGTGCCGCCAGGGAAAAGCCACGCGCCTCCACCAAGGCCCTGGCCGCGATGCCGGTTCGGCGTTCCACCGCCGCGGCAGGGCAGCCTCACCCATGGCTGGTTGAATCCGTGCCCGTGTGGCCATTGTCCATTCCCTCGAACGGCCCTTGCCGCTACAAGCTTCGGCCACGAACGTGCACGCGCGGGCCTCTAGCCTATCCAGAGGCTAGCACCGGCGGGGTCCGAACGCAATGCGATAGTACTCCTAGCCAAGCAGCTACTCAAAAAGGGACTAACTGGTGGTTGTGGAAATGCTTTCGTCGCCCTACACTCTAGAAGGTTTCACGAATGGGTATGGAAGCCCAACCGGGTTGGAACCACTGCGTAGGAGGAGTCATCCGTGAACCACATGAACCAGCTCGTCGTCGCTCGCGCTCTTGCTGCCCAGGCGTGGCTCAAGCGTCATCTTCGCCGCGAGGAAGGCCAGGGCCTGGTTGAATATGCCCTGATTCTCGCCCTGATCGCCATCCTGGTGATCATCGCCCTGAAGTTCCTGCAGCCGCAGATTTCCAACACCCTGAATAACGTCTCCAACAACCTGTAATTCCCACCGAGTCCGGAGCGGGCGGGTCGCCCTCCGCGACCCCCCCAAATTTTTTTTATGAGGGGGGTTT
>JANWHO010000045.1 GCA_025450375.1 Chloroflexota bacterium | reverse complement strand
GTGATCAGCGGCGGGTCTCACGCACCGCGACCTGCCAGGCGGCGAGGAGTTGACGCAGGAGCCCTTGCACTTCGTCCAGGGGTTCAACCGCCTTCGCGATATTGGCATCAACCAAGCGCCGGCGCATAAACGTATAAAGGCTATCGAGGGTCGGGGCCAACTCGCCGCCCTTCTCGTGATCGAGGGTGCGCTGCAGTTCCAGCACAATATCCTGCGCGCGCACGATGTGCTTGTGGGCCGTGGGCACGTTCGCGCATTCAACCGCCAAGCGCGCCTGACCGACATTCTTGATCGCGGCTTGATAGAGTTGAAGGAGCAAATCGCCGGGGCCGGCGGTCTCCGTGGTGATGGCTCGATACTGCGCGTACGCGGCGGTCTGCATGGGTTCCGTTCCTTCCCATCGTCACCAGCCCCAGCCGGCCAGGAGGGCGCCGGTTGGCCTATCTGATCCTTCGACTGATTTCTCCCGATCTGGAGAGGGCATCAGAGGAGAATCATCCCCAGTTGTCTCAGGAGATCTTGTTTCCGCGGACCACGTCCTGGTAGGCCAGAACCTCTTCCCGCATCCGGGCGATGGAATCCGGCGGGCTCTCGGCGATCACCTCATGGGTCACGCTATCGATCACGCGGATGCCGGAAATCTGGTTATTGGCGCCGAGGACCACATCGGTCACGACGCTATTCCGACCAGCCAGCGAGGCCGAGGCATCCACCAGCGAGAAACCACTGGCGGAATCCTGGTCATTTGCGTTCGCGGCGACCACCCCGCCCTGAATCGCTCCGGCGGTTGGGGGGCTGGATTCCGTCGCGCCGGCGCCAACCGGCGTCCCGGCGCCGAGTCGTACATCCTGCATGATACACCTCTCTCTCTCGACTAACGACCTGAGGGGGGTCAGCCTTACCCTTACCCTCGCCAGGAAGCGCTTTGTTGGCCCGTCTCGCGTTCCAGGTATTGGGTCACGTGTTGCCGGCGTGAGAGGTCCACCAGCGCCTTGCGCACGTCGGCCATGCGGAAGCGGATCTCTCGTTGCAGGGTTTCGGAGTGCTGGCGCAGCGTCTCTACCTGATCCGCTAGGCCCGCGTCCCAGGCTTGACGTGGTGGCAGGTGCTCGGCGGCCTCCCGTACCGCGGCCGAGCGCAGTTCCGACAAGCGCTCGAACACGGGAATGTCATCCGCCGCCAGGGCGCGCGCTTGTTCGTCGGTAATGGCGAGCAAGCGCTCAAGCAGGGAGCGCTGCATGGCTGAAACACTCACCGCAAGCTCTTGGTGCATCGATCTCCGCCTCTCTTCCCGGTCAGGATGAGCTACTTGATGACTCCGCGCGGATGGACTCAGTGGCCGCTACTACTTGATGAGGTGGAACTGGAGGATGTACCGCCGGACAGGTTGGCCGAGGTAATGCTAATGCCAAGGCTTGCCAGAGCGGCGCTCTGCGCGTTCAGCGAGCCCAGGGCCGTGGTCATGGCGGAGAACTCGTTGATCAGGATCTGCCGTTGCTGGTTGATCTGGTCCTGAATGGAGGCAATTCGCGCCTGGTACTGTTTGATCTGCGTATCGCCGGTATTTTGTTCCAGGGCAAATGGCCCGTTGACCGCGTTGGTTTGCTGGTTGAGGTAGGTGTTCAGCGTATGGCCCACCCCTTGGAAGCCGTTCACCGCCACGGTACCGGCAAACAGCGCCGCGACCTGCGACGGGTTCGCGGTGAGCGCCGCCGACAGCTTGGAGGCGTCCAGGGTCAGACCATTGGTGGTACCGGGGTGGCTGCCAACCGCCCCGGTGGTAATCCCCAGGTCTTGCAACGATTGATAGGTTCCCGAGCCGGCCACCTGGCCGGTGATCATGTTCAGCACCGAATTCGCCAGGCCGGTCAGGGTAAAGTCGCCCAGAAGGAAGCTATAGGTTCCGGTAGTGGGATCCTTCTGTTGGGTGGTGTTGATATCGGTAAGGAGCTTGTTGGCGGCGGTCACGAACGTTTGCACGTTCTTGGTGATCCCGGTCACGTCCGGCCCTACGGTCAGGGTGGCGGGGGTGCCGCTGGTCAGCGCCAGGGCGTTGATCGAGAGCCCGGGGATCGCGTTGGTAATCGTATTGCTGGCCGAGGAGATCGTGGCTCCCCCGTTAATGGATAGCGCGGCGTTCTGACCCAGAACCTGCGCGTTGGTAGTGCCGGGCGCCAGATTCATGGCGGCCAGGAAGTTGCCGCTCACATCCTGGAGCGCCATGGCGCCCTGGCCGGTGGCGGTGTTGGTGAACTGCAACTGGTCGGTGGTCGCGTTGTAGCTCGCCGTGACTCCGGCGCTCGAGCTATTGATCCGGCCAATCACGCTATTGATCGAATCCTGGGAGGCATTCCACGAAATCGCGACGCCGTTGACGGTGAAGCTGCCGCTGGTGTTATTCAGCCCGGTGGCCAGGTTCGCCTGAGTCAGGATAGCCCCCGTCTGGGCCACCCCCACCACGGTGCTGCTGCTCATGGTAGCGTTCCCGCCGACGGCTACTGTCGCATTGGCGGTGGACAGGTTCATCGCCTGGAGAAAGTTCGAGCTATCACCGGAAGCGCCAAACGAGATGCTGTGCGCGGCGGTGCCGCTGTTCACCTGGACTTGCACCTTGTTCCCATTCACCGAGACCGCCGCGGAGGCGCCGGGGTCGCTAGATTGCATCCCGGCGGTAAGCGCCTGCTGGAGCAGGGTCAGGGCTCCATTGGGATCGGTGAGTGACTTGGTTGGATCGACAGTGATTTGCTGTACCTTGCCGTCGATCACCACGCTGAAGGAGCCGGCGGTTACTGGGGCGCTCAGGTTGAGCGCGCTCAGGGGCGTGGTTCCATTGATCGCCAGGCCAAGCTGCGCCGTGGAGGCAGCGACGGTGGCGGTCGCGAGATGGCTGACCGCCACCGTATAGCTGCCGGCGGCCACGTTCGGGCCGGCGGTGGCGGTAACCGCCGAACTGTTGCTGGAGGTGACCGCGTTGGCTTGAATCGTGCTTTGCAAACTGAGGGAAAAGGCGGCATTCTGCAACGCCGTCGCGTCGGCGCCGATGGACTTATAGATACTCTGGTCCGTCTGAACATTCTTAATTTGGGTCTGGATCTGACTGATCGGCTGCTGCTGCACGTTGAGCAGGGCATTGATCACCACATTGGGATCGAACGGGCTGGAAGACAGGCTGCCCAGATAGCCAAGGTAGTCGATATTCGATTGGGTTGAGCTTGAGCCACTGCCGCCAGTGGAGGACACCGGGCTGGACATGAGACGTTTCCTTTCCCCACTCGTCTAGAGCGTAACCACGAGGGCCCCCGCGGCGGAAACGCTTCCGCTTTGGGGGCCGCCCGTGGGCGGCCCCACCAGGGAGACCGCCCACGTGTGCTCGTACTTGGCTACGTTTAGCCGAGCAGCTTCAGGACGAGCTGCGAGGACTGGTTCGCCTGGGCCAGCATCGAGGTCGCGGACTGCTGAAGGATCTGAGCCGTGGCCAGATTCGTGGACTCCTGCGCCATGTTGACGTTGGTGATCGCGCTGTAGGCGGAGGTCATGTTCTCCTGGCCAATCGCCAGGTTCCCAGTGGCCGCCGTCAAGCGGTTCTGCACCGCGCCCAGGTTAGAGGCCTGGTTCGAGACGGTCTGGATGGCCGCGTCGATGGTGGAGATCGCTCCGTTGGCGCCCGCCTGAGTGGTGATATCGACCTGCGAGACTCCCAGGGCCGAGGACTGCATGTTCCCAACCGAAACAGTCAGGTTCTGGTCGGCGTTGGCGCCAACCTGCAGGGTAAGACTGCCACTGTTGATCACATTGAAGTCAGCGGCGCCGAGCTTGAGACCGCCAACCGCGTTCAGGTTGTAGTTGAAGCCGGTCGAGGCGTCGGTAAACGAGTTGCCGTTCGCGGAGAGGGTGTGGGTGAAGGCGCCGACCCCACTCGATTGCAGGGTGCCCACGCCATCGGTGCCGGCGCCGGAGGCGGTCACGACCGTCTGCTCGGCGGCGGTGAGGGAAGCCTGGCTGGTGTAGGTGCTGCTGTCAGCGCCCATCAAGCCCAGGCCGCGGAGCAGCCCGGCCTGGCCGGTGGCCGAGGCTACCTGAGCCGAGCCGGCCACACTGTTGGTAAGGGTAATGCCGTTGGTGCTGGAGAACGACGCGGAAACGCCGGTTTTGTTGGAGACACCATTGATCGCGTCCACCACGTTCTGGAAGGTTTTGCTGGAATCAACCGCGACCGTAGCGGTTCCAGCGGCGCCTGTGATGGTGAGGCTGTAACTGCCGGCGGCCACGCCGGTCGGAGCAACCGCGCCGCCTGAGAGCGTACCGGTATATGCCTTATAGAAACTGGCTGCTTGATTGATCGTTGAAGTAGCGGCCACGGTGCCACTCGCGGTGCCTTGCGCTCCGACCGTCCCAACCGTGCCCAGCGTGGTCACGGCGAAAGTGTAGGCGATCTGAGCCCCGGTAATGTCATTCGCGGCCAGGGTGCCGGTGTTGAGCACGGGCGAATTGCCATTGCCGTACACGCTGCCGTTGTAGAGGGTGGAAGTCGAACCAAGGGTATTGGTAGCTCCGGTGAGCTGGCCCTGGGTGCCCAGGCTGCCGTCCAGCAGGTTCTTCGTATTGAACTGGGTGGTGGTAGCGATTTGGGTGATTTCAGTCGTAATCTGCGTGCCTTCGGCCTGAAGGGCCTGGCGATCGGAGGTGGTGTTGGTATCATTGGCGGACTGCACCGCCAACTGGCGGTAACGCTGAAGCAGGTTCTGGATCGTCTGCAGACCACCATTGGCCGTCTGCACCAGGGAAATGCCGTCCTGCGCGTTGGACTGGGCTTGCATCAAGCCATTGCTCTGGGCGAGGAGCTTGTTGGAGATCGCGTAGCCGGCGGCGTCGTCGGCGGCGCTGTTGATCCGTTTGCCGGTGGAGAGGCGATTCATCGACTGGCTGTAGCTGCTGCTCGCCTTGGTCAAGGCGTTGAGGGTGGCCATCGCGTCGATGTTGTTGTTCACTCGAAGAGACATTGCCGTTTTCTCCCTGTTTCCCAGTCGCGAGGTGCATCCGAGCTCCCCGCGTTATTCCTTAACCACCCTGGAGTCCGTCGTGCCGTTCGGTTCGGCCGTCACCGTACCGGCTTGGCGTCCTCCTTGGGGTCTACTAGGTTCTTCGGTTGTCTCGGTCGCTTTTTTAGGGGGGTGCGAGTGAAGTAGCCAAAATTGGCTACTCGCCACGCCAAATGGGGGATACCAGGGCTTTGCTTGTCCATCGCGACGATGACGTCCGCGTTAGGAGCGCGGGTCTCCAGGCCCGCTTGGGCAACCAACCGCCTGCACCCATCGCATTACCCGGATCCCGATCCGTCGCCGGAACGAGCGGGCCTGGGAGCGCGAGCATCTTGCTCGCCTCGTTAGCGTTCCCCTTAGCCGATTCGGACGGTGCGCTTGGCGGCTCCGATAAGCGTCTCGCTCGCGCTCCCAGGAGAACGCTGCCAGACCGCTACTTGGGGCTGATCGCCCGCTCGTTACTACACTGCATCCGAGAACAGCGGTAAGCGAAGGAACACCAGCTACCATGAATGTCCCCGCCCGTAACGCATCCTGCCCGTGTGGCAGCGGCAAGAAGTATAAGTTGTGCTGTATGAGCATGGAAGCGCCCTCTCTGGCTAATGAGCGAGCCGGCACTGCCCAGGAGTCGTGGCAAGCAGCGGTGACTGCCTTCGGCAATGGTGATTTTGCTGGGGCGGAGCAGGCATGCCTGCGGATCCCCTTGGCAAGCCCGGTCTCTGCCCATGCCCTCAACCTGCGAAGCGTGGTCGCCCACATGCAAGGGCGCTTTGACGAGGCGCTGCGACTCTGCCGCCAGGCTGTCGCGGCGGATCACACGGTACCGGAGTTTCACAACAATCTTGGCAACGCGCTGCAAGGCTCGGGGAACCGCGCCGAGGCGCAATTGAGCTTCGAGATTGCAATTCGCCTCCGTCCAACCTTCGCCGAAGCCCATAATAACCTGGGCAACATCCTGCTTGAGCAGGGACGCCCGACCGAGGCGATCCCGGCCTATGAAACGGCGCTCCGCCTGCGCTCCGCCTACGCGGAGGCACACAATAATCTGGGCAGCGCGCTGCTGCGTACCGGACAGCCTGCCGAGGCGCTTTCGCATTTCCAGGAGGCCGCGGCTCTGCGGCCCGAGTATGGCGAGGCGCACGGCAATCTTGGCGACGCGTACCTGGCCCTGGGTCGGCACGAGGAGGCGGTAGGCGCGTGCCTCGAAGCGATCCGCCTGATCCCTCACGGATTTGAGTACTACTGCTCGCTCGGAGATGCCTACCAGGCGCTGGGGCTGAGCGCGGAGGCGGTGGTCGCCTTCGAGGAGACGATTCACCTGTCTCCAGAGCATGTCCATGCGCTCAATAATCTGGGCAACGCCCTGCATGCGCTGGGACGAAATACCGAGGCCGCCGCCGCCTACGAGCGGGCCCGCGCCCTTGAACCTCAACGGGCGGAGATGCATGGCAACCTTGGCCGCCTGTATCTCCTGATGGGCAGGGAAGAGGATGCCCGCGCCTCCTACGCCCGCGCGGTGGAATGCGATGCTCACTATCTTCCCGGCGCCGAAGGTCTCTTCCAGATCACCCGCATGCATTGCGCCTGGGAGAACCTGGAGGAAGTAACCGCCCATTGCCTTGCCTTGTATCGAGAAGTCCTGGCTGAGAACAGTCCGGTGGGCAGCAGCCCATTCAATGCCTTTGCCGTACCTTTACCGCCGCTGGAGCAGCGGGCGCTGGTTGAGAGGGTGGGCGCCGGCATCGCGGCGCCATTGCAGGCCCTGCGCGATGAGCTTCCGCCCAGACCGCCGCGCCCGCCAGGCCGGCGTCTGCGTATCGGATACCTGTCCGCCGATTATCGCAGCCACGCCACGGCGCAACTTCTGGGCCATCTGTTCGCGCGCCACGACCGCGCCCGATTCGAGGCCATCGCCTACTCAACCGGACCGAACGACCAGAGCGCCTACCGCGCGCGCATAGAAAACGAAGCCGAGCGCTTCGTGGATATGTATCAGTGGATCCCGGTGCTGGCGGCCAGTCAGATTCGGGTTGACGGGGTAGACATTTTGGTGGATTTGCACGGCCATACCACGGGATCGAGTCTTGGAGTTCTGGCGCTCCGACCCGCCCCCGTGCAGGTGCATTTCCTCGGCTACCCCGGTACGGTCGGCAAGGACTTCGTGGACTATTCCCTGGTCGACGCGGTGGTCTGCCCGCCGGAACATGAGCGCTACTACTCGGAGCGCGTGTACCGGCTACCCGATACGTACCACATGAACGAGCATGAAGATCCAGCTCCACTCCAACCCCGCGCCGCCTACGGCCTGCCGGACGAGGGGTTCGTGTTCTGTTGCTTTAACGCCGCGTACAAGCTTACCCCAGCCATATTTCAGGCGTGGACACGCATCCTTGAGCGAACCTCTGGAAGCGTGCTGTGGCTCTATGGGATCAATGAGATTGTGATTCGGAATCTGCGCGCCGAGGCCAACCGGCTGGGCCTCCCCCAGAAGCGGCTGATCTTTGGCTCACCCATGCCCAAGGACCAACACCTGGCCAGGCTCCAGCATGCCGACCTGATGCTCGATACCCCGGTCGTCAACGCCATGACCACCGCCAGCGATGCCCTCTGGGCCGGAGTCCCGGTCCTCAGCATCCTGGGGGAGAGCTTTCCCGATCGGGCCGGAGCCAGCCTCTTGACCGCTATCGGCCTGCCCGAACTGATCATGCCCAACCTGGCGGCCTACGAGGAAACGGCCGTCCGCCTGACCTGCCAACCCGAGGAGTTGGCCGCGCTCAAGGCCAGGCTGGCCGCCAATCGCCTCACTTACCCTTTGTTCGATACCGCACGTTTCGTCCGCAATCTTGAAGCCGCCTACGAAGAACTCTGGGCACGGCATCAGGTCGAGGCAGGAGCGGAAAAGATCCTGGCCCTCGTATGAACTGGAATCGCGTTCATTCATGACCATGCTGGCCCGGAATGCTCTATGCCCGTGCGGAAGCGGCAAGAAGTACAAGCTCTGCTGTCTGTCCGCGACGACACGAGCGGAGGCCGCTCCACCTGGGGCCGTCGCGCCCGAGCAACCCGATCCTCGGACCGCCTATCAGACGGCGCTGGCCGCCTATGGAGCAGCTGATCTGGTGACTGTCGAGGCGTCATGCGCCCTCATCCCCGCGAACGATGTTCTGTTTCCCCAGGCCCTCAACCTGCGCGGAATGGCTGCCCACGCTCGGGGTGACTTCTCCAGGGCGGCGATACTATTCGGGCAAGCAGTCGCCCACCTGCCGGCGGCGCCCGAGTTTCACCACAATCTTGGGAGCGCCTTTCAGGTACTCGGCCGCTTCGGGGAGGCCCAAGCCAGCCTGGAGGAGGCGCTGCGTCTCCGTCCCGGCTTCGCCCAGGCCCACAATAGTCTGGGCAATGTACGCCAGAGTCTGGGTCGGCCGGCCGAGGCGATCTCCTGCTACGAGGCAGCGCTGCGGCTTGAGCCCCTTTTCGGGGAGGCCCGGTACAACTGGGGCAACGCCCTGGCGGCGCTCAACCGGCATGACGAAGCGATCGCCCAGTTCCTCCATGTGCTGGCCCTGCAACCCCAACACACGGAGACGCATGGGAGCCTCGGGGCGGCCTATCTTGTCTTGGGCCGGGGCGAAGAGGCGATCCGCGCCTACCAGGAGGCGATCCGCCGGAATCCGTGGCGCGCCGAATACCTTTATGGCCTGGGAAACGCCTATCAAGCGTTGGCCCTCATTGAGGAAGCGATCGACGCCTACCAGGCAGCGATCAACGTCCAACCGACGTTCGCCCCGGCCTATCACAACCTGGGCTACATTCATCAGATGCGGGGCCGGTACGCGGAGGCCGCCGTCAACTATGAGCGGGCCCGCGATCTGGAGCCCCGGCGGCCGGAGCCGCGGGCCAATCTGGCGCGTGTCTACCTGGCCCTCGAACGTTTTGCCGAGGCCCAGGCCGAAGCCGCGGGCGCCATGGAAGTTGATCCACGTTATGGCCCCGGAGCGGAGGCGCTCTTTCAGGTATCGCGGAGCCTGTGCGCCTGGGAAGGGCTGGAGGCGGCGAGCACGCGCTACCGGAACGCAATCGTACGGGAGTTGAACGCCGGCGGCCGGACGGAGAGCAGCCCCTTCACTGCCTTCTGGTTGCCGCTGCCGCCGCTGGAGCAGCGCGCCCTGGCCGAAAGCACGAGCGCCGGAATCGCCGCGCCTCTGGCGGGATCGCGAGCCGGGTTACCGCCGGCGCCCCAGAGGGCGCCTGGGCAGCGTTTACGCATCGGCTATCTGTCCTCGGACTATCGCGCCCATGCCACCGCTCACTTGCTGGGCCATCTGTTTGCTTTGCACGACCGGAGCCGATTTGAGGCAATTGCGTATTCAACCGGCCCAGACGACGGCAGTGCGTATCGCCGCCGCTTCGAGCGGGAGGCCGAGCGGTTCGTGGACATGGCGTCCTGGTCGCCAGTACAGGCGGCGTCGCGGATCCGCACGGATGGAGTGGATATCCTGGTCGATCTCCATGGCCATACGACCGGCGGCAGCCTGGCCACTCTGGCCATGCACCCTGCCCCGGTTCAGGTGCATTTCCTAGGCTACCCAGGGACGGTGGGGCGGGATCTGGTGGATGTCATTCTCCTCGACCCAGTCGTCTGCCCGCCCGAGCACGAAAGCTATTATTCCGAGCGCGTTTATCGCCTGCCCGATACCTACCAGCTCAACGACCGCCAGCCCATCGGTCCCATACGGCCGCGAGCCACCCACGGCTTGCCCGATATGAGCTTTGTCTTCTGTTGCTTTAACGCCGCCTACAAGATCACGCCGGAGATTTTCGCACTCTGGCTTCGCATTCTCGATCGGGCGCCGGGCAGTGTTCTGTGGCTCTACGGCGGAAAAGACGCGGTAGTCCAGAATCTGCGCGCCGAGGCGCGACGGCTGGGTTACCCGCCTGAGAGGCTGATCTTCGGCTCCTCGCTGCCAAAAGATCAACACCTGGCCAGGCTCGGACACGCCGACCTGATGCTCGATACACCGGTCGTCAACGCCATGACCACGGCCAGTGACGCCTTGTGGGCAGGGGTGCCGGTGCTGAGCATCCTGGGAGACAGCTTCCCCAGCCGAGCCGGAGCCAGCATCCTCACCGCGATCGGCCTGCCCGAATTGATCATGCCCGACCTGGCCGCCTATGAGGAAACGGCGGTGCGACTGGCAACTCACCATGAGGAGATGGCCGCGCTCAAGGCCAAGCTGGCCGCCAACCGCCTCACAAACCCGCTGTTTGATACGGGTCGCTTTATCCGGAATCTGGAGACAGCCTACGAGGAATTATGGGCCCGACACATATCCGACGCGGATCGAGCAAATCCTACCGCGCCCGCATTGAGCCATTGAGAGGAAGCCTCCATGACCGCACCAGCCCGTAACGCTCCTTGCTCCTGCGGCAGCGGCAAGAAATACAAGCTTTGCTGTCTGGGAAACGCCGCCTCTCCCACCCAGATCGATCCCAGTACCTTGGTCAATTCCGCCGCGGCTCGATATCAACGGGGCGATTTAACAGGCGCCGAAGTGGCCTGTCGCCAGGCGTTGACCAGTAATCCGCGGGCGGACCAGGCACTGCATCTGCTGGCGGTGATCGCGCGGGATCGGCGTGACTACCCGGCCGCCGCGGCCCTGGCGAGCGAAGCCATGGAGTACCGAGGGTCAACACCGGAGTACTTAAACACCCTGGGGAACGCGCTCCTGGGGCTGAGGGCATTCGAGGACGCCTTGACGGCCTTTCATGAGGCGCTCCGCCTGCGGCCCGCGTTCGCCGAGGCGCGAAACAACCTCGCTAACACGCTTGCCGCGCTCGGCCGCCACGCGGAGGCGGTCCCGCACTTCCAGCAGGCGCTTGTCCTTACTCCGCGGAATGCCTTGATCCACGCCAATCTGGGCTTTTCCTATTCCGCGCTTGGCCGGTACGTGGACACCGTGGCGGCATGTCGTACGGCATTGCGCCTCGACCCCCAGTTGGCTGAGGTCTGCTGCACGCTCGGCGATGCCTATTACGCTCTTACCCTTCACGAAGAGGCGGCGGCCGCTCTAACGCGGGCTATCCGCCTGCGGCCGGGTTTCGCGCATGCGTTTAATACGCTGGGAAATGCGTACCGGGCCATGAAGCGCTACCCTGAAGCGTCAGCGGCGTACGAGCAGGCCATAATCGCCGCGCCGGATCGCGCGGAATACCACGCCAATGCAGGCAAGGCCGCCTTGGATCGGGGACACGCGGATCTGGCCCTCGCGGCCTGCGCCGCCGCGATCCGGTGCGATCCGAGCTATCTCCCGGCCCTGGAGGGGATTTTCCACGTTGGCCGGCTGCATTGTGCGTGGGACGGTATCGAGCAGGCAGCCACCTCATACCGCACGGCGATACTTGCCTGCCTGGAACGGAATGAAAGAGTCGATGTTGACCCGTTCGATGCCTTTGCCCTGCACCTGCCCCCCGCCGAGCAGCGGCGCCTCATAGAGCGGCTGGGGGCCCAGATCGCCGCTCCAGTCGCCGCCATGAAGGGTGAATTGCCACCCGCGCCATTCCGCATACCAGGGCAACGGCTCCGACTCGGCTACCTGTCGTCGGACTACCGGAGCCACGCCACCGCGCATCTTCTGGGCCATCTCTTCACCCTGCACGACCGATCACGATTCGAGGTAATCGCGTACTCCACCGGTCTCAACGATCGCGGTT
>JANWHO010000044.1 GCA_025450375.1 Chloroflexota bacterium | reverse complement strand
CGGCTTCATGGGCATACTGGCCAGCTTGTTGCGGAGGGCGGACTGATGGGCAGGCGGAATAGCAAGGACGGCCCATCCGCCCTTCCCAAATCGGGGAAGGTCTCTCGACCAGATCTGCTTCCGGTCGATCCTGCCACACAGCGACCGCTGCCGCCGCGGGCTCAGCCTCTCTACTATCCTGGCTTTAGTACGCTCAGCCAGCAAAACTTCTGGGATGAGGCCACGCGGACGGTCGTGCTCGCGCGGGTTCGGGACATACCGCCCATCCGTTTTTTCACTCCCGAGGAAGCGGTGCTGATGCAGGCGGTTTTGGACCGCGTACTGCCCCAAGATGATCGCGACGCGGAGCACAGGATCCCCATCCTTCCCTTCATTGACGAGCGTCTCTACTTCGGGCGGATCGACGGCTATCGCTACGACAGCATGCCGCCCGACGGCCCCGCGCACCGGCTCGGCCTGCGGGCCATAGAGGCGATTGCCCGCCACATTCATGCCACGCCGTTCATTACTCTCGGACCGACCGAGCAGGACGAGGTTCTCCGCACCATTCATGATGGCCAGCCGCCGGCGGGCGAGGAGATCTGGCGGCAGATGTCGGTGAAGTATTACTGGGCCATGCTGATTCAGGACGCGGTGGAAGTGTATTACGCCCACCCGTTCGCCTGGGATGAAATCGGCTTCGGCGGTCCGGCCTATCCACGCGGCTACATGCGCTTGGAGCGCGGCGAGCCGGAACCGTGGGAAGTACGGGAGAGGCGCTATGCCTGGGCGCCGCCTCCCACCACGCTGTCGGTTGGCGACACCGCCAGCGGTCCATCATCGTCGCATCCCGGCGCGGACCAGTCCGGAGGCGGACAGGGAGGATCACATTGAGTCTCGCACGCTTGCGGGCGCCGCTTGGCGGCCCTATAAACGGAGCCAGGCCCGACGGGCCTATGCTGGGCCCAATCGAGAAAATCGACGTTCCGATGCGGCGATATCCCCTCGACGAGGAGGTGGATGTTTGCATTGTGGGGGTTGGCTCGGCGGGCGGGGTGTTGCTGCAACGACTGGCCAGAGCCGGCTTCAGGGTGGTTGGCCTGGAGGCAGGGCCCTTCTGGGATGTGGAGCGCGACTGGGTATCGGATGAGGCGGGTTCCTACAAACTGTATTGGAACAACCCGCGGATTACCGGCGGCCCGAACCCGCTCACCTTCGGGGCCAACAACAGCGGGCAGGGGGTAGGAGGGGGTTCCGTACACTGGGCCGGCTTCACGCCCCGCTTTCATCCTTCCGATTTCACGGTCTACTCGGATACCGGACTGGGGGCCGACTGGCCGATTTCGTACTGGGATCTCAAGCCGTACTACGCGCTGATGGAAAAGGAGATTCCGGTCTCCGGCCCCGCGTATTATCCCTGGGGCGATCCGCACGGTTACCCCTACGGCCCTCATCCCACGGCGGGGGTCAGCGACACGCTGGTCAAGGGCTGTACCAAACTCGGGATTCGGGTCAGTATTGGCGGCCCGGTGGCGATCAACGCTGGGTCGCATGCCGACCGCCCGCACTGTATTTACCGCGGTTTCTGCATTCAGGGCTGCAAGGTGGGGGCCAAGCAAAGTACGCTGGTGAGCCATGTCCCCGATGCGATTCGTCACGGGGCCGAGATTCGCGACAGGTGCATGGTCTCCCGGATCACCATGGGGCCCGATGGGCGCGCTACCGGCGTGATCTACATTGACCCAACGATGCACGAGGTGGAACTCAAGGCCAAGCTGGTCCTGGTCTGCGGGTATGCCATCGAGACACCCCGCCTGCTGCTGAATTCGGCTTGCCCCGGCTTCGAGAACGGCCTGGCCAATTCGAGCGGCACCGTGGGCAGGTACCTGATGGCCCAGGCGGGAAACGTGATCATGGGGCGCTTTCCCGATCTGATCCGCATGTATAAGGGGCCGCCCGCGAACGCCCTCACCGAGGAGTTTTACGAAACCGACCCCAAGCAAGATTTCGTCCGCGGCTTCGCGATCCAGACCGTGGGCCCGCTCCCGATCGCCTTCGCCAAGCAGTTGATGGCGGCGAAAGGGGCCTGGGGCTGGGAGATGCGCCGCGGGATGATGGACTACAACCATTGGTCCGCCTTCGGCCTTCTGGGTGAAATCCTCCCCTGGGAGGACAATCGGGTCGAGTTGGCCGAGGAAACGGACAAATACGGGCTTCCGGTGGCCAAGATCACCTTCGCTCTACACGACAACGACAAGAAACTGATCAGTTATGGGCGGAAGGTAACCGAGGATGTGATGTGGGCGGCTGGGGCGGAGGAAGTGGTGCAAGAAGCGCGCTACGCCCATCTGGTCGGCGCGGCGCGCATGGGCAGCGATCCCAAGACCTCGGTGGTGGATGGCTTCGGTCAAGCGCATGACATTGCCAATCTCTTCATCTGCGACGGCAGCATTCTGCCCACCCAGGGCTCGGCCAATCCCGGCCTGACCATCCAGGCCCTTGCGGCCCGCACCGCCGACTATCTGATCAGCGACAAGGAGAACGTCCTGAGTCGGAATCGTCAGGCTGGCCGGGTAGCGCCGTCTATTCGCCAGGATCTCTCTCCCCGCGGCACCTCTGGCCGGGGCGTACCGCGTCTCAAGGGACTATCCAGGGCAGCGTACGAGAGGAGCATCCGATGACCGAGGCGCCGCCGTTCACGTTTGGGGTCAGCGAGTTCACGTCCCAGCCATGGACGTACGAGGAGGATCTGGAGAATTACGCACGGCTTGGGGTGAACACGATCGAGGTCTGCGAGGTCAAGCTGGATGACGCGCGGGCTGCCGAGCAGTTGGAACTGGTCGCCCAGAGCGGACTGGTGATCAGTTCCGTGCAACCGGCCGTGCGAACCCTGTTCCCCAGCCTATCACAGCCCGAGCCGAAGGATATCCCGGCGCGGATGTCCCGTTTCCGCCACACCATTGAGCTGGTTGCCCCGTTCGCGCCAAACGTGCCCTTCGTCACCAACACGGGCATCCCCCCGAACGGCAATATGCAGGAGGTGTTCGAGAGGGCGGCCCGGGAATACCGCGCGTTGGCCGACTTTGCCCAGGGACACGGGGCGCGGATCGCCCTGGAGCCGCTGAACCCCTCGATCATGAACGAGGAGTCGGCGATCTGGACCCTGGAGCAGGGGATGCGGATCGTGGAGTTGGTGGATCGGGCCAACTTTGGCATCTGCCTGGATGCCTGGAACATCTGGCAGAACGCCGGCATTGTGGAGGGGATCACCGCGTGTGGTAACCGGATATTCGTGGTGCAGGTCAGTGATTGGCGGACCCCGCGGTCATTTCAAGATCGACTAATCGTGGGTCAAGGCGAGATTCCCTTGGCCCCGCTGCTCCGGGCCGTGCATGAGAGCGGCTACCGGGGCGCGTACAGCGTGGAAATTTTCTCCAGCGGTGTCCCAGATCCGCTCTGGAGTGCGGACCTCTCGTGGGTAATTACGGAGAGCCGCGCCGGTCTGGAACGAGCCTGGCGGGAAGCCTTCCTGGGCGCCTGAGTCAACCCTGATCACCAGTTATATGGGAGGAGAGCAAGGACGGAATGGCGATTGCGCAGGAGATAGGCCACAGTGCGAGGGACGCGGGCTACACGATCGCCGACGACGAAATGGCGGTGGGGAGCATGCTCGGTGGCCCTACTGTCTGCACCCTGATCAAGGGAACGGGCGCGATCGAGAAGATTTACAGCATCGAGGCCGGGATAACCGTGTTTGGCTCCCTCGTCTTGCATCACTGGGATGAACAAACCGGCATGCAATTGGCTCCGGTCGAGACGGGCACCTTCACGCTCTATCCGGAGCATCAGAGACGCGCGTTTAAGCTTCAGAACAAGGTACAGGTAGATGAGAATATTTTTGTCCTGAGCGGAGAGCCGGGAAGCGACGGCTCGGTCGACCCGCCTGCCGTCTATTACACGGTGGAATTGCGCAATGAGAGCGGTGTAGAGGCCCACATCGGCACCTATGCCTTCTGCCAACTTCGTGGCAGCACCCCGCATGACCTGAAAGCCGCGTTCGACAAACGGCTTGGGGCTTTACTGGCCTGGAATCAGTCCGATTCGGACCTCGTGCGAGTGTTTGGCTGCTCCGAAACGCCCACCAGTTACGAGACGACCCTGGATTACGCCAAAGCGGTGGGGATGCGTGGGCCTGGGCTCCTTTCGGGTTCCACCGAGTGCTCCCCTGGCGACAATCTTGGCGTCCTCCATCTGTCCCATACGATCCAGCCGGGTGCGCGAGTTACCTTCAATTACCTCCTCAGCTTCTCGCGTGAGGGACGCTCTGGCGCCACGGCGACGTACCGATCGTGTCCGAACGCGGACGACGCGCTGGCCCGGACCAGGGCCTACTACGACGCGGTGCTGGGCCGCTCGGTGGTGCTCACTCCGGACGCGGCGGTAAATCGCGGCGTACTCTGGGCCAAGGCCAACATGCTGCGTGTCCAATGCAAGACCCAAACTGGGTGGTGCTTTGTCAACGATCCCATGCGCTCGAACAACAGCGTAGGCCGGGATACCGCCTGGTTCGGCTATGGCGCCGACTACCTGACCCCGGAGTTCGCCCGCGAGTCGCTCCTCGCCTATGTCCGCCTGCAGGAGCCCAGCGGCCTGATCGTTGAATACTATGATATTCGCACCGGCAAGAGCGAGGATTACGGCCTCAATATCAACGATAACACCCCTTTGCTCATTCTGGCCCTCTGGCATCATTACACCGCCACTGGTTCCGATGAATTCCTGCGCGAGGTCTACCCCTGCGCCGCCAAAGCGGCCCGGTACATTCTCTCGCAGCGCAACGAACAGGGTCTGGTCTGGTGTACGGCGACCGGCGAATCCGACTGGGGCATCGTTGGCTGGCGCAACGTGATCAAGGATTACCGCCTCTCGGGCGCCACCACCGAGGTCAACTCGGAGTGCGTCGCCGCCTTGAGGACCGTTGCCCATATGGCCCGCGTCCTTGAGCGGCACGACGAAAGTGCCGCCTTTTCCGCCGAGGCGGAGGCGCTCAAGGCCGCGATTAACACCCACCTGTACAACCCCGCGAACGGGCTGTATTACCTGAATATCGATCTGGATGGTCAGACTCGGAGTGATGTCACCTCGGACCTCGTGTTCCCGGTGATCTTCGGAGTGGCGCCGGACGAGGTAGCGGCGCGGATCGTCAGCCGCTTGAGCAGCGATGACTTCTGGACTGACGCCGGGATCCGCACGACCCCGCGCGACGCGCCAAACTACAGTCCCGGTCCTGAACCCGCGTACGGGTTGATGGGCGGGGTATGGGTTGGGGTAACCTTCTGGTATGCTTTTGCCATCGCGCGCTTCAGCCCCTCCCATATGGCGCAGGCCCTGGGCACGAGCTTCCAGAACTACTCGCGCGATCCCCGGCAAAATAACACGGTGCCGGGACAATTCTCGGAATGGCTCCATGGCGAGACGCTGGTCAACGAGGGGATGATGCTCTCGCCCTGGTTCCCTCCGCGCTACCTGTGGGCGGCGATCGAGGGCGCGGCGGGCCTGGACCTTTCGACCGGTATCCCACGGATCTATCCGAAACTGGCGCCCGAATGGAAATGGTTGGGGGTCCGAAACCTCCCCTATCGGGGAGGAACGCTGGCCTGGCTCGCGGTGCGCGCGCCCGACCTTCGCATATTTACTAACCACCACTTCCAGGAGTCGGCATCCTATGTGGCTTACGAGGAAGACATTTCCCCGCAAGTCCAGGCGATCGGCGATGCCGCCGTGGCCATGGGGCTGCGCCAGGGCGACAATATGCTGCTCTTCGCCGGCAACACCCTTGACCGCACTATAGTCACCACCTTGTTGGTGGAGACCGAGGTGAGCGGCGCCTACAACCTCAGGATGTACGACAGCCTCCTTGGCCACTGGACCGACCAGGCCCTGGTCCCTGCCGAGCAGCTCCGGCAAGGCATTGTTCTCCAGCTTGAACGAAAGGGGTTCTGGGTGGTTGAAGTGACACAACAAGCATAAATAGAGAATGTAGAAAGGGGCGCCACCATGGGATTTGAACAGTATCACGAGCCGGCGAACGAGTTGTCGGATGAGACCCGGACGTTCGCGCGCATGATTGTCTCCATGATCGAGGAAGCCGAAGCGATCAACTGGTACAAGCAACGAATGTCGGTCGAAAAAGACGCGCAGGCGAAGGCAATCATGGCGGACGCGCAGGGCGAGGAGTTCAAGCATTTCGCCATGGACCTGGAGTTCTTGCTGCGCCGCGAGCCCAAATGGCGCGTCGCCTGCCAGGGCATCCTCTTCAAGCCCGGCGACATTGTCGAGCACGGAGATCAGGCGGAGGAGCAGGAAGAAAAAGTGTAGGGGGATCTAGATGAAAGGGCAGTTCGCGATCCGTGGCTTTGGATCTGGATGGCGCACGATCGAGCGTTCCCCCCTCTTGGTGATTGGCATAGTGGTGGGGGTGTTTCTCGCCGTGGGCGCCTCCGTGAGCATCACCGCAATCACTCCCAATGGTCAGAAGATCTATAAAGTGACGCTCGGCCAGTTGAACGTGAACGGCAATGGCTAGACGAGTTTAGGTCGAGAATGAGAAGGGAGGCCCATGGATAAGCAGCGGGTAGTGATTACCAGAAAGGTGCCCGAGCCGCTGATGTCGATGCTGCGCAAGCAGTTCGCGGTAGACATCCATGACAGCACCGATCCCCTGTCACCCGAGAAGATGAAGGAGTTTGTCCGCGGGGCGCACGCGATCGTCAGCATAGCCGATGACAAGATGACCGGCGAGGTATGCGACGCCGCCGGGCCGCAACTCAAGATCATCGCCAACTACGCGGTCGGCTACGACAACGTGGATCTTGGCGCCGCGATTAGCCGTGACATCTGGGTGACCCACACGCCGGGAGTCGAGAACAGCGCAGTGTGCGAGCTGACTTTTGGCCTGATTATCGCCCTCATGCGTGGGATCATCCCTGGGAACGCCCTGGTGCGCGGGGGCAAGTTCAAGCATTGGGATGCCTTCACCCTGGTCGGCCCGGAACTGAACCGCGCTACCCTGGGGATCATTGGCTTGGGGCGGATCGGCTCGACCGTGGCCGAGCGCGCCAAGGGCTTCGACATGCGCGTCCTCTATTTCGACGTGCTGCGCAAGAACAAGCTGGAGGAGGCAATCGGGGCGGAATACGTCGCCCTGGAGGAAATCTTCAAGCACTCGGACGTTGTAACCCTGCATGTCCCGCTCACCCCGGCTACCCGGCACATGGTCGCGAAGGAGCACCTGGCCCTGATGAAGCCAACCGCCTACCTGCTCAACTTGTGCCGGGGGCCGGTGGTCGATGAAGCGGCGTTGGTCGAGGCGTTGAAGGGCCGGAAGATCGCGGGTGCCGGGCTGGACGTGTATGAGCACGAGCCGCGGCTGGCTCCCGGCCTGGCGGAATTGGACAACGTGGTGCTGACTCCGCACCTGGGAAGCTCCACCGCGCCGGCCCGTGAGGCGATGGGCCGCCTGGTGGCTGAGAGCGTGACCGCCGCGCTCTCCGGCCTCACGCCGCCCAACCTGGTCGAGGGAACGTAATCGTGAGCACGCCGATTGAACTCTTTACCACGACCGGATGCCCCTTTTGCGCCGCCGCGCGCGAGGATCTGGAATGGCGTGGCCTGGAGTTCGTGGAGTATGACGTGGAACGCGATCCGGCCGCCCGTGAGCGCATGCTCCTGCTCACGGGCGGCACGCGGACCGTGCCGGTGATCGCCGAGGAAGGCAAGCCGGTCCAGGTGGGTTGGGCTGGGCGGGGCTGCGTGATTTAAGCGGCGTCACTTCGAGGGCGCGCCGCAGTGCGCCCCTACCAGAACCCTCCGTTCAGCAGCGTCAAGTTCGGGCCATTCCTCATCGTTG
>JANWHO010000043.1 GCA_025450375.1 Chloroflexota bacterium | reverse complement strand
CGCTTGGCGGATCGAGTCTGCAACATGTACAGCTTCCCGTTCTCGATCGTGAACTCCAGATCCTGCACGTCCTTGTAGTGGCGTTCCAGCCGCTCGCCGATCGCGACGAACTCCCGATAGACCTCGGGCATGTCGCGTTCCAGGGCCGCGATGGGGGCTGGGGTCCGGGTGCCCGCGACCACGTCCTCGCCCTGTGCGTTGAGCAGGTACTCGCCAAACAGGCGCTTTTCCCCGGTGGAGGGATTCCGAGTGAAGGCAACGCCGGTCCCCGAACTTGGCCCCATATTGCCGAAGACCATGGTCTGGACGTTGACCGCCGTGCCAAGATCATGCGAGATCCGGTTGAAGTTCCGGTAGTCGATCGCCCGCTTCCCGTTCCACGACGAGAAGACGGCCATAATGGACTGTTCGAGCTGCTTGAGCGGATCGGTGGGGAAGTCCTCGCCCGTTTCCTGGCGCACAATCTCCTTGAAGCGGGCCACCAAATCTTTCAGCGCCTGGGCGGAGAGATCGGCGTCGGTCGCGGCCCCCAGGCGCTCCTTGGCGGCGCCAAGCTCGTGCTCGAAGACATCGCCCTTCACCCCAAGAACGATCTTCCCGAACAGTTGGACGAAGCGCCGATAGGCGTCGAACGCGAAACGCTCGTTGTTGGTCAGCCTGGCCAACCCGGCCGTCACCTCGTCATTCAGGCCCAGATTCAACACCGTGTCCATCATGCCCGGCATGGAGAACTTCGCCCCTGAACGGACAGAGACCAGGAGCGGATTGGCGGCGTCGCCAAAGCGCTTCCCCGTTTTTTCCTCCACGACGCGCAACGAGCGCAGGACTTGGTCCCATAACCCGCTGGGCAAGGTTTGTTTTCCGGCGTAGAATGCGTTACAAGCCTCGGTGGTAACGGTAAATCCGGGGGGAACCGGGAGGCCGGCATTGGTCATTTCGGCGCAGCCCGCGCCCTTCCCGCCCAGGAGATCCCGCATGGTCGCGTTCCCCTCGCTGAACAGGTACACCCATTTCTTCCCGGTCGTAGCCGTGCCTGCTTGTTGTTCCATTGTCTGTGCCATTCGTTCGTCTCCCATATCTCACATCCAGCGCCTCACGCACCCATGAAAGGGCCACACCCGGCCTCGTCCCTGCCATCCGGCCACGACCCACGGGAGTGGGTAGATCTTGACGCGGGACAGTCGGGCGCTCCCTTGACGCCCCGGCCTTCAGGCCGGGGAGGCTCATTTGCTCTGCTAGCGTGGCCTTCAGGCCGCTTCTTCTTTATCATTCCTCCGGACCTCATCCAATCCCAGGCGGGACAGCGGGCTAAAGCCCACGACTAGGCGAGCAATGAGCCTCCCCGGCCTGGAGGCCGGGGCTTCGATCTGGAACTAGACCGCTAGACAAGGCGGCCGAGGATATAGGGAACCACCTCGCTCATAGCGATCCGTTCCTGGGACATGTTATCACGCTCGCGCACGGTGACCGCTTTGTCCTCCATACTGTCAAAGTCCACGGTCACGCAGAACGGCGTCCCTACCTCGTCTTGCCGCCGGTACCGCTTCCCGATCGAGGCCGTTTCGTCATAGGCCGTCATCACATGTGGCCGCAACGACGCGGCGATCTCACGGGCCGCCGCGCAGAGCTGCTCCTTCTTGGACAAGGGCAGCACCGCGACCTTGGTCGGAGCCAGACTCTTGTGTAGACGAAGCACGGTGCGGGTGCCTTCCTTATCCGGCTCCTCGTCGTAGGCGGCAAAGAGAAAAGCAAGCAGCGAGCGGTCAACCCCGGCCGCCGGCTCGATCACGTAAGGGAGGAAGCGCTCGTTGGTCAGATCATCCACGTACGAGAGGTCTTTCCCACTGGCCTGGGAGTGTTGCCTGAGGTCGAAGTCGCCTCGTTGCGCCACTCCCTCTAACTCGCCCCAGCCCCAGGGATAGAGAAACTCGATGTCGGTCGTGCCCGTACTATAGTGGGCTAGCTCCTCCTTGTCGTGCTCGCGCAGACGGAGAAGGTCGGCCGGGATCCCCAGACTGAGATACCACCCGAAGCGCTCGCGCTTCCAATGCTCGTATGCCTCGTCCGCTGCCTGGGGCCGCACAAAGTACTCGCATTCCATCTGCTCGAATTCACGAGAACGGAAAATGAAATTTCCTGGTGAAATCTCGTTCCGGAACGACTTTCCGATCTGGGCGATCCCCAGGGGAAGGCGGCGATTGGTGCTCTTTTGCACATTGAGGAAGTTGACGAAGATACCCTGCGCGGTTTCCGGACGGAGATACACCACCGCCGCGTCTTCCTCCACCGGACCGAGAAAGGTCTTGAACATCAGGTTGAACTTCCGCGGCTGGCCCACGACTCCACCGCAGGCCGGGCAGAAGCCGTCGGCGGTCAGTTCGTCCGCGCGGAAGCGGCGGTTGCAGGCCGTGCATTCGACCAGAGGGTCGGTGAAGTTCTCCACATGCCCGGAGGCCCGCCACACCTCGGGGGACATGATGATGCTCGCATCCAGGCCGACCACGTCATCGCGGCCCTGGACCATGGCCCGCCACCACGCGCGTTTGACGTTGTTTTTCAGCTCAACACCCAGGGGACCGTAATCCCAGCAACTATTGATCCCGCCGTATATTTCACTGCTCTGGAAGATGAAGCCGCGCCGTTTACAAAGCGAGACCAACTTGTCCAGGGATACCGGTCTATCCAAATGCCGCGCTCCCCTCCGGTACGGCAAGCAGCCGCCGGACAACCTCGATAAAACCGACTGATCGCAGACGGACGTCCAACAAATACTGAATGTACCCGATCAACACCCGCTCTGCCTGAGCCATGGTCTCGGGTGACACTCGTACCTTGCCCACGATGTCTTCCTGGCGTGTCTGCAAATTACGCAAGATCCGCAGGGCCTCCACGCTGATTGGACGGGCCGCCGGATAGCGTTCGAGGCAGTTCGGGCACACCACCCCGCCGTCGGGCGGCGAGAAGCTGTTGGCCTCCGGCTGGATGATCGTTTCGCAGCCAACGCAGCGGTGAAATTGGGGCCGGTAGCCGCTCAAGGCGAGAAGGTCGAGTTCGTAGGCCCTCAAGGCGACCAGCGGATCCACGCCAGGGTCGCCGAGGCGGCCAAGCACGGTCACCAGAACGTCGAAAAGCCCGGGATTGGGGCCATGCTCCTCGGTGAATCGGTCGAGGAGCTCACCGGCATAGAAGGCGAGCGAAAGACGGGTAAGGTCATCGCGCAGAAGGGGGAAGCGTTGGATGGTCTCGCCCTGGGTGACCAGGTCGAAGGAGCGGCCATGCACGAGAAAAAGCGTGGCGTGCGTGAACAGGTCGACATGGGCGGCCAGACGGCTGGTCGTTCGGCGCGCGCCCTTGGCCAGGGCATGGAGCTTGCCGTGGTGACGGGTGTAGAGAACCAACATCCGGTCGCGCTCGGAAAACGCGCTCGATTTGAGGACGGCGGCCTCGACGCGGTAGCTGCGGGGGGTGGTCATGGGCGGCACGTCCCAGGGGCATGTATGAACATACCTCAGTGTACCATGGCCGTCACGGCGGGGTCGCGGCGCGGGAGAGGGCCGCGCTCTGGGCGGCACGGCCCTCCGCCTGGAGGCTGCCGCGGCTTGGTGGAACCGGCGGCAGCGAGTTGCGAGGCTCCAGAGACCGACCTGCGTCGGTTGAAGGCCCGTGGTTGGGAAACTTCAAGCCTAATTCAAATGTATGCCCGCAAACGTATGCCGGCAACTGCTACTTGGCCTCACGCCACGCTAAGCGTAATATCCCATTGATTAGCGGTCGCCCCGATGCTAGCCTGTGAAGGGTGGACACCGGGGAATCGCTGGTCGGTCAAAGGATAGGTAATGGCCATAAGGGCACGGCTTGAGCATGGCGCGAGTAGCGTATCCGGGCTGTCTCGGGCGAGCGGCGAGGCGCCGGCCTATCCGGGATCCTGGCGGGCGCGGGACGCGCTGTCGCGGCTTCGCGTCCGGCTCGACCAATCACGGCTCCGGGTCCTGCTCCAGGCGCAATCGCGGATTGAATGGCGCATCGTCGCCCTGCACTGGTTGGTCATGGCTCTGGTCGCCTCGGGAGCTTTATTGCCCGCCACGTTGGGACCAGGACTGGGCTTATCCAGCGGCCTATTGGTGCTGGGGATACTGATTCTTCATCCTCTAGGCTACCTGGTGCTGGCCCGCTATGCCTGCGTCCCCTTATCCCGCAATGGAGCCGCGCGGGTCGCCGTCCTGACCGCCGTGGACGTGAGCACCGCGGTTGGCGTGCTCTTTGTCACCGTGAACAAGCCTGGTTATACGCAGGTACTGCTTTTTAGCGTGATCCTGCTGTCGGCAACCCGCTACAGCCTCAGCCGCTCTTTTGGGATCACCACCCTGGTCTCCATCTTGCAGTTCTTTTCCATCCTGGCCTCCAACCACCACTCGCTGCAGGTTACCAACCTGAGCAGTGCCGTGGTGGCGATGTTTGCCCTTACCTATGGGGTAAGCCAACTCAGCCAGGCCGAGCGGAAGATGGCGGCCATCGCCGCCGACAACGCTCACCTCTACCGGGCAGTGCTCCTGCGGAATACCGAGTTGGCGACCATTTACGGTTTGAGTCAAACCGCCACCCAGGATACCGATCCGGATCGCTTGCTCGAATCGGGCCTGGAACTCATCCTCTCCTCCATGACGCTCCTCGGAGGTCATGCCTTCCGGTACGATGCCGCCGCCGAATCCCTGGATCTCCTGTTCGTCCGCCAGGCGCATCTGATCAGGGGCGATCATCCAAGGGGCTGCGTCGCCGAGGCGCGGCAGGCGGCGCAAACCCGCGGGGTGGTGGCGGCCGACATCCCTTTCGAGGGCGAGGAAGCGGTGTGCAGGGTGAGCATACCCATTTTGGTCCAGGGTCAACCGATGGCGGTGCTGCAGGCGCTCATCGTGACGCCGGATGCCCAGGAAGGCGGTCTCCCGCCCACCCAGAGCCTGAATGTGGCCTGCCAGGAATTGGGCACCTGGGTGGAAAAAGCCCTGCTGCGGATGGCGGCCCAGCGCAGCCTGGTCCTCGAGGAAAAGAATCGGATTGCCCGCGAGTTGCACGATACGGTTCTGCAAATGCTGTTCAGCGCCGGCCTGGGCACCGAGTGGTGTTTACAGCGGAGCCGGCATGATCCGGAGTTGACGCACAAGTTGATGGATGTACGCAGACTCACCGCGCGGGCCGGCGGTGAGTTGCGCGGCGCTATTTATACCCTGTCCTCCACACTCTCCGAGGTTGGACTTGTCCCGGCCCTGGAGACTCTGGTTGGCTCCTTCGTGGAACAGTATCACCTTCCCGTCTCGTTCAGCACCGTGGGCCAGCCGCCCGATCTGGCACTGCTTCGCCAGAACGCCTTGCATCGGGTAGTGCGGGAGAGCCTGATGAACGCCTACAAGCACGCACGGGCCAGTCATGTCGCGGCGCGCATCATCTTTGGGGCGGATCAGGTGACGGTGGTGGTGCAAGACGATGGCGTGGGCCTGCCGGCTGGGCTGGTCGTGAATGATGCCGAGGATGGGGGGCATTTTGGCCTGCGAACGGTCGCGCGTCAAATAGAAGACCTGGATGGGCGATTTGAAGTGATGAATGGCGAGGAAGGGGGAACCCTGGTGCGGGCAACCCTCCCCGCCCGGACCCGGCCCGGAGGAGATGCATGATGGACGCGACCCCGGCAATCCGCATTCTCGTGGTGGACGACCACGCGATTGTTCGCGAGGGTCTGATCACGATTCTTAGCCAGGAACCGGACTTCGAGGTGGTTGGGGAGGCAGTGGATGGAGTGTCGGCCCTGGACGCGGTCGAGCGGCTCAAACCCACGATTGTACTGCTCGATATGCGGATGCCGGGGATCGACGGCATTGAGGTATGCCGAACCATCACCACCCGATTCGCCGGCACGCGGGTGATCATCCTCACCGCCTTCCTGGATAGCGAAACGATCAACCGCTGCATCCAGGCGGGCGCCACCGGCTACGTGGTGAAGGATGTCGAACGCACGGACTTGAAGGAGTCCATCCGCGGGGTCGCTCGGGGCGAGGCATTCCTGGACCGGAAGGCGCATACGGTGGTGGTGGAACGACTCAAACGCGAGGGCGACCGCAATCGCGTGGTACTGAACGAGCGAGAAGTGAGTATCCTGAAGTTGATGGCGGAAGGATGCACCAATCGCCAGATTGCCACTCAATTGTATGTCAGCGAGGGCACGATCAAGGATCAGCTCCAGAAGATCATGGACAAGTTGGGCGCGACCAATCGCGTCTCCGCCTTGTACGTGGCGACCAAGGAGGGGCTAATCTAGGAGCCGCCCGCGCGCGAGGAAGCATGATCGAGACGGATCCCACCCTGGAGACCCTGGCCGGCGCCCTGGCGGTGGCCGGTGACGACGCGGGCTACCTGGAAGCCCTTGGCGCCCACTACAACGCGGCAGGCATGCCGCTCCCCGCCTTGCTGGCGGCGCTCCCCGAAACGCCCGGCGCCGGGCAGGCCGCCTCGGCCCTGGCCACCGGCTATCTCCGGGCTCGCGAGCAACATGACCAGCATGAGCTTGCCCGTCTGCGCCTGGAACTCCACCGCCGGCGGGCCGAAATTACCGCCTTGCAGCGGGTAAACACGGTCGCGACCAGTAGTCTGGATGAGCGGACGGTGTTGACCAAGGTCGTGGACGCGGTGGCCGATGTCATGGGCGTCGCCGTGTGCTCAATCTATCTGCTACAGGGTACGAACACCTTACTTCTGGGGGCCACCTACGGCCTCAGCCCGTCAGCGGTGGGCGCGGCTCGGCTATCGCTGGGCGAGGGGTTGATCGGCTGGGCCGCGCAGCACTGCCAAACCACGAACGTGTCCGACATCTGGTGCGACATACGGGCCAAATACCTGCCCGAGACCAATGAAGATCCCTACCATTCGATTCTGGCGGTGCCGATCATGGCGACCGGCGGCGAGGCAATCCTCGGGGTGATCAGCGTTCAAACCCGCGAGTGCCGAGAATTTACCGCCGACGAAATCACCTTTCTTGAAATGGTGGCGGGACAACTGGCGCTGTCCATCGAAAATGCCCGCTCCTACGGCCAGACCGATGCCCGCCTCCACCAGAAAGTGGCGGCCCTCACCACCCTCCACCAGATCGTGGTGGCGGTGGCCGGTAGCCTCGAGCTGCGCCGGGTGCTGGATACGATCGCCGCGCAGGCGCTCATCCTCTGCCAGTGCGATGGGAGCGCCATTCTCGCCCGGAAGGGACAGCAACACCATCTAAGGATTGAGGCCACCCAGGGAGTCGTTAATCCCGAGCACCATGAACTGATCCAGCGGATTGCTCTTTCCGCCATGCAGCAACGCGCGCAGCGTACCGATACACTCCCCGACGCCACTCCGGAAACGGCCAGGGCCCTCGTGTGCGTGCCTCTCCGCGGCCAGGGATCGACGCTGGGAGCGTTGGTCGTGGTGGGGAAGCCGGGACAGAGCTTTGATGGTGAAACCTGTGACATCCTCAATGATTTTGCCAGCGTCGCCGCCCTGGCGATCGAGAACGCGCAATTGCACCAGGCAACTCGGCGGAATCTGGAATCGAAGTCAGTCTTGTTGGCCGAGTTGCACCACCGGGTGAAGAATAACCTGCAGACCGTGGCCTCGCTCCTGTCGTTGGCCCTCCGCCACTGCAAATCCGACGAGGCAAGCAATACCTTGCGGGAAAGCTATAACCGGGTGCGGAGTATCGCGGCGGCCCACGATCTGCTGTCGCGCGAGGCGATTGGGGTCACCACGATCGAAGCGGTGGCGAAAAAGGTGATCGAACTGCTCCAACCAACCCTTCAAGGGAAGACGGCGATTCGGTTTCTGGCCGAGGGCGAGGTGATCGAGCTGGAAACCCGAGAAGCCACGACCCTGGCTATCCTCCTCAATGAATTGTTGACCAACGCGGTGCGGCATGGCCTCCGCGGCAAAGACCAGGGAACGGTGCGCGTACTGTTTGGCAGACAGGCCTCGCAAGTGTGGGTCACCGTGGCCGACGACGGGAACGGCTTACCGCCGGACTTCTCCCTGGGCAAGAATAAGGGCCTTGGTCTTTCCATTGTCCGCACCCTGGTCGAGGCCGATCTGCGGGGACAGGTAGATTGGGGTGGTGACGGAGGAGCCAGCTTTACCCTGCTGTTTACTCCGCCCGCCGCGGGAGTTGGACGAGGCGACGGCTCGGCCCGAGGGTGATCGGGCACAACGGAGCCCTGCAAGTGGGGACAAGCGGAGTGCTGTGGGTGTGGTCTAAGTCGCTTGCAGGGCTTGGCTCTAGTATATACGCGCGGCGCAAGTCGTACTATACCTAAAGTCACTTATGGGCGTACCAGGGTTTTGTAGCGGGAGCCGCGCTGGCTCCATGACCACCAAACCAGGCGCTCCGAAGAATTGTGGCGGGTCGGCCCTTCCCAGGCGACCGTGCCGTCCATGGCGGTGCTACAACGTGGATCACAAAACGTCGGTGCGCCCCTCGGGCCGGCCCAACGAAACCCGCTAAAGTGCGACATG
>JANWHO010000042.1 GCA_025450375.1 Chloroflexota bacterium | reverse complement strand
TCGGCGATTGCCTCGGGTGGCAAGTGCGTCAATTCCACTCCGAGGAACACCTCAATCGGCCAGAACCGCATGGCCAGATCCACTTCGCGCCGTAGCTCCCGGAAGCGATCTGCCAGGAATCCCAATCCTCCATGATCGGTGATTGCCATCGCCGTGTAGCCCTGCACGGACGCCGTCCGAATTAACTCAACCGGAGACAGCTCACCATCGCTCAAGTAGGTATGGCAATGAAAGTCGTATAACACCGGCAACCCTCCATGTCCAGGTCGGGCGAACCACCCGCCAACTCCCTCGATCCACAGGGTACGGTATCGACGCCGCTGAGTGCACACCGCTTACCCGTGGGCGCGGGTCTCCAGGCCCTGTCTGGTGACCGCCACGCCCGTGTGTCTCTACCCGCGCCCTGGTATAGTATTCCGGTACTCTCTCCCGATTAATGGTCAGGGCAATTGCTTGGAGCACACGTGAGCGGCGATCCAGCTGGCGACTTTTATCGGGCGCGTCCCGACCTGTATGACCTGATGCATGAGGATCAGGTGGAGGACATCGAGTTCGTCCGCCACAGCGTCGCCATGCTGCCGGACGGCGCGCGGGTGCTTGAGCTTGGCTGCGGGACTGGTCGCTTGCTAAGACCCATTCTGGAAGATGGAGCGGTCGCCGTGGGCCTTGATCGTGAACCCGCGATGCTGCGGGTCGCCGCCAGTAAGTTGGGGATGTTTGGCGAGCGATTAGGACTGCTCGAAGGAGAGATGACCCGCTTCGAGGCACCTGGTGAACCATTCGATCTCGCTCTCATCGGCCTCAACACGTTCATGCACCTGCTCACCATGCGAAATCAGATGTCGTGCCTTGAGTGTATCCACCGCCATTTGCGGCCGGGCGGGACGCTGCTCATCGATCTCGCCAACCCGCACTCGGTCCTGCGGGACACCCAGCAAGGAATGACGCAGCACCGTTTCACCAAGCTTGGCTCGCGCGATGCGGACACGCTAACCACCCTGTGGTCGGCTACCATGTTCAACCTGACGAAGCAACTGGCCCACACCACCCTCCTGTTCGACGAGGTTGACAACCGTACCGGCCTCTTTCACCGCACGTCCGCCGATATTGTGCTCCGCTTGACCTATCGTTATGAACTTGAGCACCTGCTGGCTCGGACTGGGTTTACCACGCGCGCGCTTTATGGCGATTATGAATCGTCTCCGTATGAGGACGACAGTGAGCGGCTGATCTGCTCATGCGCGGCCTTTGCCTGACCCCGCGACGGCGCCGCGGTGTTTGCTCTGGCGGCTCCACGGCGTTACCATACCGAGAAAGCGGCCCAGTAGATTGGGCTGAAGCGGCGGCTCGCGCGGGTGGCGGCGCGATAGGTTCAAGGATAGCCACACAGGAGGGATCGCGGGATTGTGACCAAGAAATCAGACATGGCGTCGCGTTACGCGGCGGCACACGCTCGACGCGACCAACGGCGCCGCGAGACAACCGCGCGCGAATTTCTTCCCCTCGCCGATGAGACCCACCCGCATGCCGCTTCCGTGACCACGGGGCTACCGGCCGCGGGCGGCCGCCTTCATCTTCCATCCCTGCGCGGCGAGGGCGCGCTGGTCTCGCGCATACCCGCCATGGATTATTCTTATTTGCGTGCCGATTTGATGCGTACCTTGATCCTGGCCGTGTGCCTGTTTGGCGCCATGATCATTCTATCCTTCATCATTAAATAGGGGCTGCCTGGCATTCCAGGAGAGAGGCGGTTGACCTGGCTGAGCCTATCAATCCGCCCGCGGCCCGTTCGGCGGCGCGTGTGGGCGGTTCGCATGACTGGCGCCGGACCCTCCCCGCCGTGGAAACCGTGTTGCGCGAAACCGTGATCGAGGAGGCCGTGGCGGTCTTTGGCCGTGGCGCCCTGACTACGGTGGTCCGTGAGCACCTGGATGCCCTCCGGGGCCGGGCCCTGCCTGGGAGCGATGTCACCCCGACAGCCATCGCCCAGGTGGTGGTACGCGAGGCGGAGCGCCGCTTCGCCCTGAGCCCCGAGCCGGTAATCAATGCCACCGGGGTCATCATTCATACCAACCTTGGCCGGGCGCCGCTGAGCGAGGCGGCGATTCACGCGATCACCCAGGTGGCGTCAGGCTACAGTGCGCTGGAATATGACGTGGAGCGCGGCGCCCGCGGCTCGCGGAACGACCTTCTCTCGCCCCTCTTGAGTCAGCTCACGGGCGCGGAGGACGGCGTGGTGGTCAACAATGGCGCCGCCGCCGTGCAGTTGGTGTTGGCGGCCCTCGCGGGCGGACGCGAAGTAATCGTGTCCCGCGGGCAGGCAGTCGAGATCGGGGGCGGTTTCCGCATCCCCGCCATCCTGGCCCAAAGCGGCGCGAAACTGATAGAGGTCGGGACCACGAATCGTACCCGCCTGTCTGACTATGCCGAGGCTATCTCCCCCCGGACCGCCGCTATTCTCCACGTCCATCCAAGCAACTTCCGCGTCTCGGGCTTCACCGAAAGCACCAGCCTTTCTGATCTTTCGGCTCTGGGCAAGCAGCACGGGATCGCCGTGATCAATGACGCCGGCTCCGGATGTCTCCTCGACCTCACGCCGTATGGACTGGCCCCCGAACCGCTGGTGCAAGATAGCGTCTCGGTGGGCATCGACCTGGTGTGCTTCTCCGGGGATAAGTTATTGGGTGGCCCGCAGTGTGGGATCATCGTGGGAGGATTCGACTTCATCGCCAAAATCCGACGCCACAGTCTCCTCCGCGCCATGCGCGTTGACAAAATCACCATCGCGGCACTGCATGCGACCCTGCTGCACTATCTCCGTGGTGAGGCGCTGAAGCGCATCCCCATCTGGCGCATGATCGCCGCCTCCCCCGACTCCTTGAATTTCCGAGCCCGTGCCTGGATGGAAGCGGTGAAGGCGCCTGACGCCGTGCGGTTCTCCCTTGAAAGGGGACTCTCGACGATTGGCGGCGGTTCAACCCCAGGAGAGACCTTACCGACGAGCGTCCTCGCGATCCGCACTCTCACCACTGGGCGTAGTTGGGCCGCCAAGCTGGCGGCCGAGTTACGGCGAACGGCTCCCGCGGTGCTTGGGCGAGTGGACGATGGGGCGCTGATCCTTGATCCGCGGACCGTGCTCCCAACCCAGGACCCCCTGGTCACCCGGGCTCTCCAGGAAGCGCTCGAACACCTCCGCTCGTGAAGCGCGCCGCGTTGGCGTTTGGCCGGATCGAGGGAAGGTGGAAACGGCGGCGGTTGCTGGTCATCGTCTTTCTCCTGACCATGGAGACGGTTGTTGGCGCGCCCGTTGCCGCGCGCGGCCTCGCGCTTGCACGGACGGAACTGCCGGCCGCCAGCCAACTCCGCACGCTCACCCTCTATAGTCCCGCATTGCATTCCCTTACGCGGGTCAACATCCTCTTGCCCATTGACTACGCAGGCTCGCGGCGGCGCTACCCCGTGCTGTATCTTCTGCACGGCTTCACCAACTCCTATGCATCGTGGGCCGCGGACACGGATCTGATCCGCTTCGCCCGCCCCTTCCCGATGATCATCGTGATGCCGGATGGCGGTAACGGTTGGTATATCAATGACGCGAACGGGGGCCCTCGGTGGGAGGATTACCACATCCACCAACTGATCCCCTTTATCGACAGCCACTACCGGACCATCGCCGGCCGCGCCGGACGCGCGATCGCCGGACTCTCCATGGGCGGCTTCGGCGCTCTTTCCTACGCGGCCCGTCACCCCGACCTCTTCATCGCCGCCGCTTCCTTTAGCGGGGCCCTGGACGTGGAACACCTGCCCGCCCTCGGCTTCGGCATTGCCGCCGCCTTCGGCCTTCAGAATACGTGGCTCCGGAGCCAGAGCAGCCCAGCCGAACTGGCCCCTAACCTGAAGACCCTCCAGGTGCTGTACATGGCCACGGGAACCGGGAAAATCGGCCCCCTGGATGGGAGCCGGGGCGGCCAGGAGACCGGAGCGGTGGAGGCGGCTCTGTATCCCGGCTTCCTACACACGGTCGCGGCCCTCAGAGCGGCGGGAGACTTGCCGATAGTCCACGTGATTACGCCCGGCACCCATAGCTGGCCGTATTGGCAACTTGACCTCCACCAAGCTCTCCCCCTGATCGCGGCGGTGTTCCGGCGCCCGGAACCCGCCCCGACGACCTGGACTTTCAAGACGGGCGCCAACGAGGCAAGCGTGTGGGGCTACCAGTTCACCATAGTCCGCAAACCCGGCACGACCGGATTCATCTCCATTGGCAGGGTCACCGCGCAGGGCTTCACTATTTCGGGCGCGGGCCGAGTAACCGTGATCTCCGCCGCCGTCTATCGGCCGGGCCAGGTGTACCAATTACGGTGGGATCGCCATGTCCTACGACAGGTCAAAGCCACCCCGCTCGGCCAGCTAGCGTTCACCTTGCCCGCCACCGGCAACGGCATCTCCGGCGTTCTCGCTATTTCGCTCGCTTCCTGAAGCCCAGGCAGCCACGCGACTTCGAGCGCCGAGACGCGCCGGTAGCAAGGCAGCCCGTTTAGGCGCCTTGCAGCGCAAGGGCCAGATGAGGTTCATCTGGCCCTGTAGTTTCCCTCGCGCTCACGCCGGTGGCTCTTCGTCCGTATCCCACAAGTAGGTCGCGAACCAGCCTAACACGCGCCGATAGCGGACGAGGCGCGATTGCGGCCGGCCGCTCGACATCATCCCGTGGCTTTCGCCAGGGAATCGGATCATCTCAACCGTTCGTCCGCGGCGCTTGAGCGCCACATACAACTGTTCCGCCTGTTCGACCGGACATCGCCAGTCTTCAAGGCTATTGAGCAGGAGTAGAGGCGCATTCATACGGCTGGCCGCGCTCAACGGTGAGAGGCGAATATAGGGCTCCAGATTTTCGTCGGGCTGGGCGCCAATTTCTTCCGGAGTGAAGTACCAACCGATATCCGACGTACCGTAAAAGCTGACCAGATTACTGATACTGTTCTCGCTGACCGCTGCGCGGAACCGATCCGTATGACCGATCAGCCAATTGGTCATGAACCCTCCGTACGAGAGTCCCATGACGCCAATCCGGTTCGCGTCAACGCACCCGGTGTTCACTGCCGCGTCCAACGCCGCCAATAAGTCCGGAGCGTCTCCCTCGCCCCAGTGGCCAAGGTTGCGGGAGGCGAAGTCATCACCATAACTTCTCGTGGCCCTGGGATTGACGAAAAGTACGCCACAACCGCCGGCTGCCAATAATTGCATGTCGAAGAAGAACGCATGGCCAAAGATCGAGTGCGGGCCGCCGTGAATGTCGAGCACGAGGGGAGCGGCCGCCGGTTCCGCTTCTCCCACGGGAGGGATCAGCCAGGCATCAAGGGCAAGTCCGTCGAGAGAGGATACCTTCAGCGGGCGTGGCCGCGACAGCGTAATCTCCTCCAACCAGGGATTGAGCCGCGACAAGCGCCGTTCGTTCCGCCCATCCGCGTCCGCCGCGTACAGGTCAGGAGCGTGCAGCAGGTCCGCCGATGCATAGACCATGACTTGCCCATTTTCCGAGACCTGCAACATGCCGCAAGCGCGGTCGCCCCCAACCAGACGCGTCAAAGCCCCGGCGCGATCCACGGCAAACACGTGTACCCGTGCCCGGTCGACGGCAAGGAAACGGACCGCGGAGCCGTCCGATGTCCAGAATAGGCGGGGTGGCAGCTCACCCGCGCGGCAGGTGTCGCTGAACAGGCTACCGCCTACATGGCCGGTAAAGCCGCCGGTGAGCGAGCGTGGTTCGACGGCGCCGGCCGCCGAGACAAGTAGTAGATGATGATTGGGGGCAAATGCCGAGCCCGAGAGAAGGCCGCGATAGGCTATCTCCGAGCCGTCAGGTGACCACGCGGGAGCCTGTGCGACGCCCTCCTCCGGCGTGATCCGTGACACCGCGCCGCCAGATGATGGAACGATCCACACGGCGGAGCGGAACTCCGTTAGCCGCTCGTCAACTCGGTTCGACACGAAGGCCAGGTACTGACCATCGGGAGACCAGGCGGGACTGAAGTCGTTCGACGGCCCTTCGGTCAGACGGGTCAATGCCTTTGTCTCAACCTCCAGTACCCAGAGATGCTGACGGCGCGTCCCAAGGTAACCCTTCCCATCCACGCGATAGCAGAGATTGTTCACGGCAAAAGGGCGCGCGTCGGACGCGACGATAGCCGTCGGACCGCTCTGAAGGTCATCGACGTCTATAGCAGCGATCGCCAGGCGGCTCCCATCTGGGGACCAGACCGGATGCTCGCTAACGCCCAGTGGAAAGGAGGTAAGTTGTCGCGTGTCGCCCCCGCCCGGGGTGGTCAGCCACACTTGGTCTCGGCCCGTTCGGTTAGATAGGAATGCGAGGCGCGATCCGTCGGGAGACCAACTCGCGGCGTGGTCGGAGTGCGCGCCTACCGAAAGGGGCCAGCCAGGGCTGCCGTCAACAGGGATGATCTGAAGGCGCGCGAAGTACCGGTTGGCGTCGGCATCCGCGGTTCGGATGGTCATGGCCACGAGTCCGCCCTCGGGCGACAACGCCACATCGTCCATTGCCGCGACTCGGAGAAGATCCTCCGGGACCAGCCTACCGCGCACTGCCGACTCCGCTTTCAACATCACGAGTACACCTCCTCGTTTTCTGGCTGTTCGGATTCACCGTGGAATGAGAATTTTTACCGCTCCGCACGGGTCATGGGGAGTAGATTGGAAGGCGCATCAGGGTATCGTAGGCCAGGCGGCCGACCTCGGCGACGGCGCGCGCGCCAATGTTTTCCGCGGTCCACAACTCCTCATCGGCGACACCGGCGGTAAAGGCGCTGACGACCATGGTCCGCATTCCGGCTGAAGTTCGAGCCCGAAGAATCCCCACGTCATTGCGTACGCCGCTCAGTCCACCCGTCTTATGCGCGATTCGGACGGGCATCTCCGGCAAGCCGAGGCGCTCTGGGTAGTAGGTAAAAGGCAGGTAGCGCGGCAGCATATCACTATGGATCTGATGCTCCAGAGTCTCGATCATCGCGGCCGACGCCTCGGCGCTGACCGCCCTGCCCGTCGCCACCAGGGCAAGGAGATTGCCCATCTCTCTCGGCGTCGTCCGGGACATCCGCGAGAGTTCGACTTCCCTGTTCGCCGTACGGATAGGCCCCGCCGTCCGCGTCCGGGAGAAACCAAGATTGTCCATGGTGCTGTTCACCGCATCAATGCCCACCCGTCGGAGGAGGAGGTTGGTAGCAGTGTTGTCGCTCACTATAATCATCAATTCGACGGCATCGGCAATGGTCAGCTGGAGGTCAGCGTGAAGGTATTTGAGGATGCCTGAACCATCGGTTCGTTCCTCGGCCAGCACGGGGATAGGATCATCAAGCGCCAGCAGTCCCGCGGCGGCTTGACGGTAAACCTCCACCATGATCGGAACCTTTATCACGCTTGCGGTGGGGAACAGGTCGTCCGCCGCGAAGGCGACTTCCAGGTCGTCATCTAGGTAGCGCACGAGTACCCCAAGCCTACCGGGTAAATCCTCCGCGACCGAGGCGATGCGTTGCCGTAGAGCCTCTAACTCTTCCTGTACGTGGCCTGCCATATTGCTCTCTCAATCTATGAACCTTGTGGATAATCAAGCGGCCTGGGGTGAAGTGGTACCCCTCCCCGCGAGCTTGGTCACCCCGTCCCCAGCCGGACGTGATCGGTGGTTCGCGTCCCGCAAAGCACGCCGGCTGTAGAAACACTGGCCGGCCACGACTTACGCGCCATGGGCGCGGGCCACTCAAAGGCCGCGGGCAGTGCCTCGGGCGAGACATGGGGCTCTCCCGAACCTATCCAAACCCTCACCCGGTTGTCGGATCGAGTAGTTCGCGCAGGCCGTCGCCCAGCAGATTGAGCCCAATCACCGTGAGGGTGATCGCCGTACCGGGAAACACCGCCATCCACCAGGCCTGTTGCAGATAGGTCTGTGCCTCGTTGAGCATATCGCCCCACTCAGGCGTGGGCGGCTGGGCGCCAAGGCCTATGAAACTCAAGCCGGCCGCGATGAGGATGGCCAGTCCTACCCCCAGCGTGGCGAGGACAATGATCGGTGCCATGATGTTTCGCAGAATATGCACCCGCATAATCCGCCAGGGTGCCACGCCGAGGGCGCGGGCTGCTTCCACGAATTCCTGTTCCCGAACCCCGAGCACGGCGGCCCGGACGGTGCGGGTATACACGGGGACCGCGCCGATACCTACCGCGATGATGACGTTAAACAGCCCTGGACCCAGGATGGCTATGATTACGATAGCCAGGAGAATATCGGGAAAAGCCAACATTATGTCCATTAAGCGCATAATGGTCTGATCGACCCAACTCCCCAGATACCCCGCCAAGAGGCCCAATACGATACCGCAGGCCATTGCCATGCCGATGGAGACCACCCCCACCATCAGGGAGATGTGCGCGCCCGCAATGATTCGGCTCAGGATATCGCGGCCAAGGTCGTCAGTGCCAAAGGGATAGCTGGACGATGGTGGGGCGAGCACGGCCGAATAATTCAGGGTATCAGGCGGTTGAGGAGTCACGAAGATACCGATCAACGCCATAGCCAGGAACAGGAGGACAATCACCATACCGGCAACGGTGAGAGGTCGGCCAAGTATGCGCCGCGATAGCTGCCCGCGCAACCGCCGCGGCGCCTCGTCGCCTGCCATGCCTGGTTCAAGCTCCGTTTGCTGCTGCATAAGACCCCCTAGCTTACGAGACGCGAATGCGTGGATTGATCAGGCCGTAGAGGATATCGACCACAAGGTTTATCAGCACGTAGAATGAAGCAAACACCAGGACGACACCTTGGATCACCGGATAGTCACGTTCCTGGATAGCTTGCACTACAAGGCTGCCCAGGCCGGGTCGTGCGAACACGGTCTCCACGATGACCGAGCCGGCCATCAAACTTCCGAACTGTAGTCCCACGATGGTCAGTACCACGATAAGACCGTTGCGCACCGCGTGATAAACAACGACGCGTGGCCAACTGAGTCCTTTCGCGCGCGCCGTCCGAATATAGTCCTGACCTAGCACGTCGACCAAGCCGGAGCGGGTCACACGCGCAAGGACGGAGGCGCCAGGCAAGGCCAGGGTGACGGCGGGGAGGATCAATCCCTGCAAGGTAACGGAGCCCAGCACGGGAAACCAGCCCAACTGCAAAGCGAAAAAGTAAATGAGCAGCAGCCCCACGAAAAACGAGGGCAACGAAAAGCCGAGGGTCGCCCCGAGCATCAGGAGGCCGTCGAGTCGGCGCGAGCGACTTCCAGCGGCCAGGACGCCCGCGCTGACCCCAAGCAGGATTGCCAGCATCATCGCGGCTGCCGTCAACTCCAGGGTCGCTGGGAAGCGATCGCTGATCTCACTTATCACGGCGCGGCTACTGTGAATCGACGTACCCAGGTTTCCATGCAGCAGATTGCCCATGAAGCGCAGATATTGAAGGGGCAGCGGATCATCAAGTCCATACTCGTGACGTAGAACCTGAAGATTAGCTCCCGACGCGCTATGCCCGAACATAATCTGTATCGGATCACCGGGAACCAGGTGAACCATCAAGAATGTGACAATCGAGACACCGAACAAGATTGGCACCAGGAGCAGCACACGTCGTACGATGAACGTTAGCACAGTACCCAACTCTCGTCGTGGATGGGACCAGAACGCCCGCGGCCTGGTGGAGTTCACCAATCAAGCCACGGAAGAGCGCGCTCAGTCTTTAACCACGATCCGTTTTTGGCGGGCCACTTCCGGCACGCGCTACGTGCGCCGGAAGTCCCCTTTCAAGGCCTGGTGCATAGGCAGGCGGCCTTTTTGGATCCGGTTCTCCCATCAAGGCCGCGCGGAGTTGCCGGGCGCACCCCTTGCGGCCTCTAGACTCACCGAACCGCCCCTCCTAGGATGTGACCGTCGCGTTATTGAGGATCACGTCGCTTACGCCCAGGTTGTCGAAGATTGCCCCGTGTACCCGAGGTTGGAACGCGATGTAGTCGTACCCGGTCCAAAGGGGAATCCACAGTGCCTGATCAGCCAGGTACCGTTGCAATTCGGCGATCGCGGCGGTCTGCGCGGCCACGTCGACCGCCGAACGCATCTTGGCGATCAGCACGTCGATGTGCGGATCATGGTCGTGGCTGTTCGCCAGACCGGTGCCGATATTGGCCGTGTCGAACCAGATGTACTCGATGTCCGCCGTGCTATACGTATAGCCCAGGAAGTTGGCTTGCTGGTCTCCAGCCGCCGCCTTGGAAAGCAGGGTGCCAAAATCATAGTTCTGGATGTTCATCTGGATGCCTAGCGTCTTCAGCTCGGACTGAACTACCTCGGCGGCGCGCTTGATGGCATCCGCGGACCAGGTGAAGACGGTGAATGTGAAAGGCTGCCCGTTTTTCTCCAGCACGCCGTTCTTTTGTACCCAGCCGGCTTGCGCGAACAGGGCCAGCGCCTTTTTCGAGTCGAAGCTATAGCGATAGGTGGTGATGCCCGGCCAGTAGCCGGCGATGCTGGGCGGTAGGGTGCCATAGGCGGGTACACCGAGGCCATTGAGGGCGATCTGCACCACGGGATTCTTGTTAATCGCATAGTTCATGGCCTGGCGTACGCGGATGTCGTTGAACGGCGCCTTGAGAACGTTCATCTCAATGAAGTCCACGCCCTGGTGCAGGAATTTCACGATCTGGTACTTCCCCATCGCCTGGATGCGACGCTCCGAGGTGGATGGCAGTACCAATTCATCGAGCTCGCCGGACTGGAAAGCAGCGGATTGGGTTGCTTCGTCCACGATAATGCGGAAGACCAGCTTGTCAATGTGTACAGGACCAGACTGGGTATAGGACGGCCCCCAATGGTAACTCGGGTTCTTCACCAGGGTGATCTGGGTGCCGGTGGTCCAGCTTGAGACCATCCAGGGACCGGTACTGACTGGGCGCCGGCCAAAGGAGCTACCCTCTTTGCTCAACGCGGTGGGGCTCAAAGCCATCAGGCGCCCGCCATCGCTGAGATTGTGCAAGAAGAAGGCGTAGGGATGGCTGAGCCGGATCGCAAGACTGTAAGGGCCGGTCTGCTTCACCGAGGTCACGCCACCTAACGAACTACCGGCGACCGGCGATTTGGTCGCCGGGTTGAGCGCGCGCTGGAACGTCTTGACGACATCGGCCGCCGTGAGCGGCGTACCGTCCTGGAAGGTCACGTCATGGCGCAACGTGAACTGATACAGGAGGCCGTTTGGTGAGATTGACCACGTCGTGGCGATACCTGGCACGTATTTCCCGGACGGCGCGAGCCGCACCAGGGGATCGCCCACATAGCGCAGAATAATGTCGCTGACAGCCGTGTCACTCTTTTGCGGATCAAGAGAGTCGGGCTCTTCACTGAGCCCAATCGTCATCACGGATGGGCCTGTGGCCGCGTGCGTCGGGCGGGATGCCGCCCACGGGGTACAGCCTACCGCGATAAGGGTTAGGGCAATGAGGCTACGGCGACCGTGGTGCAAAAGGCGAGGCATAGGTGATCTCCCTTCGGAACAGAGGGTCATGGGATCCCAGCCCGCTATTTCGGACTGCGAATCAGGCATTTTTGGTCACGATGCGCATCGGTTGAGAGCGAAGGCGTTCTCCTTACCGGAATACCGGTGTTGTATCGAGGTTTTCTGTCTTTCACGGTTGATCCATAGTAGGGCCGCCCATGCCTGGAACCGGTGGGCTCCGGTTCATCATGTGTAAGGTGGTGCTGGCATTCGCGCCTCCCCCGAACTTGCCGCCTGATTGCCATCCTGAACCGCATGGGCCGCGAGGAGGCGCGCCGAGGACAGATAATGCTCTCGAATAGCGTGTTCAATGGTCACTGGTTCCTCGGTGCGCAGGATCTCGAGCAGATTGGCATGTCGTTCGCGCACTTGCTCTGGACGGTAGATGGCGCCCGCCGCGCGGGCAAAGAGCACACGCAATGGCCCATTGGAGTGTGTCCAGATAGTGATAAGCCGCTTGTTGCCGGCGGCAGTGGTAATGTGGCTATGCCACTGT
>JANWHO010000041.1 GCA_025450375.1 Chloroflexota bacterium | reverse complement strand
TGTGCCGCCCGCGTGGAGATTGCCACCGGCAGCCTGGATGTGTGCTGGGACGACAGCGCCGCCCTTCTCTATCCCTGTCTGCACGAGTTTCATTGATGCCGCCCGGCCTCGCGGTCACGATTCAGAAGCGCGGGTCTCCAGGCGTGAGGCACACTCCTCACACTTGCCCACTGATTACCGGTGCCTGCCTCACACGGTACACTCGCATGTGACGGGACGGCATCTGGGCCGGACCGGGAGAGGGCGCTGATGCCCGCGACCGCGCGGGCGCGGACAGGGAAAGAAACCGCGGATGAACTTTGACTTGCTGAAACGGCTGTGTGAAACGCCCGGGGTTGCCGGCCACGAGGATGCCCTGCGCGCCGTGGTGCGCGAGGAACTGGGGCCGCTGGTGGACGAGGTTCGTACCGATCCCCTGGGGAACGTGATCGCCATCAAGCGCGGCGCCGAACAGCGGGGCGTGATGCTTGCCGCTCACATGGATGAGATTGGCTTCATCGTCAAGTGGGTGGATACCAAGGGATTCCTCCGCTTGCACCCGCTGGGCGGTTTCGACCCCAATGCCCTATTCGCCCAGCGCGTAGTAGTGCATGGGGCGGGCGGCCCTCTTCCCGGCGTCTTGATGCCCAGCGTGAAGCCCATTCACTTGCGCCAGGGTGATCCCAAACCGCTAAGCCTGGATGACTATTTCGTGGACCTTGGGTTATCCAGTGCAACGGTCGCGGCCTCGGTGGAGATTGGCGATATGGTAACCCTGGAACGTTCGACCGTGCGAACTGGCGACTGCGTGACCAGCAAGGCGCTGGACGATCGCTTGGGCCTCTACGTGATGATCGAGGCGGTCCGGGCGGCCCGCAATCCCCGCGCCACCATCCTCGCGGTGGCCACCGTGCAGGAAGAGGTCGGGCTCCGAGGGGCGCAAACCGCCGCCGAGGGCCTGCATCCGGACATCGGGGTCGCCCTGGACGTCACTCTGGCCCTCGATCTTCCCGGCGATTCGATGGCCGATCAGCATAGCGTCACCCGCATGGGCGCCGGCACGGCGATCAAGCTCACCGACGGTTCCAGCATCTCGGATCATCGGCTGGTCAGCCACTTCCGGCGTATCGCGCGCCGCGAGAACATCCCTCATCAACTGGAAATCCTCCCCCGAGGCGGCACCGATGCCGGGGCGATTCAGCGGAGTGGGGCCGGGGTGCCCTCGATCACGCTCTCCATCCCCACGCGATATGTACATACGGTGGACGAGACGGCGCACGTCGAGGACATCCAGGCCAGCGTGGATCTCCTGGCCCGCTTCCTGGAGGAAGCGCACCAACTCGATTTGAGCTACTGAACGTGGCGGAGAGTGGGCCGCGGCAGGGCCTCCGGCTGAGGCCGGATGGCAGGATACGACGGCTGCGGCCGGGTGTATGGGGAACCGGCATCTACCGGAGGATCGCGGCAAGATCGGGACCATTTTCAGACGGTGATAGAGACAGGGATGGAGTGACGGAATGGCGAACCCAGAGACCCCTCGGCAGATGGAGCATACCGACAGCGCGGCCTTGCACAGGCTCCGCGCCGCCAGGGAACCCGTGCAACTGCTTGACGTTCGCGAGCCGCGCGAGCACGCCGGCGGAGTGATCCAGGGGGCGATTCTGATGCCCATGGGCAGCGTACCGGCCAAATGGACTGAACTGGACTCGCGTCGGCCGGTCTACGTGATTTGCCATCTCGGCGCTCGGAGCGCGCAGGTAGCCGCCTTCTTGGTCCAGCAAGGCTTGCGGGCGGTCAACGTCGATGACGGAATGGACGGCTGGCAAAAGCAGGGTTTCCCTACCGTTTGAATCAGGGAGACACGGAGAACGGGGAATCCTCGGAGTCGGGTCGTTCGGCCATTCCGTGACCTCCGTCCGCATCCGTGTCTCCGTGATTCAAGCTCCCCGGCGTTTCGGGCCCCTCATCCGGTATCGATTCCGCGCTTCCGTCTTCCGCCAGTTCCGTGCCTTCCTCGGGCGTCCATTCCGGCTCCTCGGGGATCGTGAGCAGTTCACGCAGCAGAGCAATCACTGCTTCCCGTTGATCGAGGAACAGGGCGTGACTCCCATCCTCCTGGATACGGTGGTCGGCATGCGGGAGCAGTTCGGCTAACCGGGCCCCCAGAGCGGGCGGCGAGAGGCGGTCATCGGCGGCACTGAGGATGGTAACAGGCGCCTGAATCCCTTCCAGAAAGTCCGAAGGATCGTAGGTACGGAGCGCTTCCCAGGTCTTGACGTGAGCATGATGTCCGCCCAGGAGCAGCCGTTGCCAGAGCCACTGTCGGCGCGGCTCGCTCAGTCCCGGCCCCGCCAGTTGGTCAACCACCTGGCGCAAGAAGGCCGGACGGTCCTCAAGGATCTCGGCGGCCCAGCGTTCCTGGGTCGGTGCGTCAAGGGCCGGCGCCTCGCCCAGCCAACCCCCCGATTCCGGGTCTCCCAACCATTGAGGGATTACGGGGGCGAGCAACACCAGACGCGTTACGCGCTTGGGATAGGAGTTGGCATAGGCCAGGGCCACCGTCGTCCCGCTGGACCAGGCTACCAGGGTGACATCGAAGAGCGCCTGTTCCACCAGGAGGCGATGCAGATCCCCGGCCATGGCGTCCACGGAATAGTAATCCCACGGAGCATCGGACTTCCCGGTCCCGCGGTGGTCGTAGGTCACGACTCGATAGTCCTCGCCCAGAATGGTGGGAAGGGGTTCCCATACGGCGCTATCAAACGGCCAGCCCGGCACCAGGACCATGGTCTGCCCATAGCCAAACTCCGCGTAGGCGAGGTTAAGGCCATGTTCGATCTCCACCAAGCCATTTGGCTGCGCGCGAGTGTACGAGGGGGTCTCCATGTAGTCGGTGACCGCGTCGTCCTGATAGCCGCTTGTGTAATTCCCGGCATCCACCGCGTAGGGATCGGACGTATAGCCCGGATCGATTGCCCCGGCCGCCATCGGATCCGACATCGCCTGCGTGGTGGGCTCTAGCACCGGCGGCGAGGGGACGTTCGAGAGATCCATCTTCCGCAGCACCGCGTCGGTCACGGTAAGGATCACCCGCTCGTTCTCCACCCGGTCCACCGAACCCAGCGGGAGATAGCGGTCGCGAACGAAGAGTATCCCCTGACTGACCAGCAAGTAGTGGCCATGGACCTCGGTGACATCGCCTACCCGCTTCCCGTCAGCGGTGATCACGGGCCAGCCCCGGCTAATTGCCATGGTGTTCAATGATGATCACTTTCCCACAAGCTAGCAGACATGATGTCAGGTGCTAAACAGCAGCAGCACCACGCCGATCAGATTATTCAAGGCATGCGCCGTGATATCGGTAATCAGGTTACCAGTGCGGGCATACCCCCAGGCGAGTAAGGCGCCAACCACGATCAAAGGCAGGGCAACCAAGCCCACGCCGCCGGTCAGATGCAGCAGACCAAAGAGGATGGAGGAGACGAGCGCCCCCAAGGGAAAGCCATGGCGAACGGCCAGGGCGCGGAGAACGTAGCCGCGGAAAAAGGCTTCCTCGGCAATGGGGGCGGTGATCGCGGCGGTGACCGCAAAGAACGCAAAGGAGAGGGCCGAGGTATGGTGGACTGACTGTAACTGCTGCTGCTGGCCATTCACCGGGAGGCCAACCGCTTGCATGGCCAGCAGCAGCACCTCTCCCATCACGAAGACCGCCAAACCCAGGCCCAGTCCCAGGGCGAAGGCGCGGAGCGGTTCCCTCCGCAAGGCTGGGCCGAAGCCGATTTCGCTCCAGGAGAGCAGGCCGGGACCAACGACCCGCAGTTGGAGGATGAGAAAAATGCCCGCCTGGGTCACCAGGGCGCTGAGCCCGAGGCCGGTCGGTGAACTCAGCCAATGCGTAAGGTCGGCGCCGGCGTTGCTCGCCGCCGCGCCGGCGCCGACCCCCCGATTCAGATAGTTCCCGTGAAGGACGAAGAATGCGAACGCGGCGATCCCAAGGAGAATCCCGAGAACCAGTTCGCTGATCACCAGGAGAATCGTATCGACCACCACGGAGGTCAAGCGGCCAAAAGCATTGAGGCGGCCGGCCAGGGCGCGGTAACCCTCCGACACGGCCCGGTCGATCTGGAGTTGATACTGGACTCGCCAGCGCGGCACCGCCAGGGTTCCCAGGCTGATCCCTTCGCCGGCGCGCGCCTTCACCGGCTCGTCTGGCTTGGGGGGTTCGGGCATCATGGTGGGGCAGTCTCCAGCAAACGACGCAAAAACAGAGTCCGATGATGCCGGCAAGGGCCATCGCTTCGCAGGGCCCTCTGATGGACGGGCGTGGCATAGCCGGCGTTTCCCCGCCATCCATACTGAGGGTAGGCGGGATCCAGGTGTTGCATCAAGCGGTCACGGAAGACCTTGGCCACGATGCTGGCGGCGGCGATCGCCGGCACATGGGCATCACCCTGGCAACGGCACACCACGCACGCGCCCGGCGGCCCCAGCCCATGAAGGCGGAGATTGCCGTCGACGAGGTAGCGGCGCGGGCCAAGGCGGGCCATCAGTCGGGCGAAGATCATCCGGTTGGCCCAGCCAATCCCCAACCCGTTTATCGCCTCGACCTCGATCACCTCGATCAGCACCAGGGAGGCATGATCGCGAATCCAGGCGTCTGCTTGTTCTCGTTGCTGAGAGGTGAGTTGCTTCGAATCGCGCAGCCAGATCCCCGGCGGCGGCAGGGTCACGGCGGGGAGGGCGACCGCGGCGGCCACCAAGGGGCCCGCCAGGGCGCCCCGCCCCACCTCGTCCAGCCCCACCGGCCCCGCGACATCACCTGGTTGTTTGCTCGTGCTCATCATCTCCCTTCAGCGTACACGGAACCGACACTGCCGCGGCGAGGCGCCGCTCATACACGGCGCGCCGGATCTCCGTCGCGCCCAGGCGCGCCAAATGTGGGGTAAGGAACTGCACGTCATGCAGGAGGAACCCGCGGGACCGCAGGCGCTCGACCAGAGCCGCCAGGCACACCTTGGAAGCGTCAGGTTCGCGCGTGAACATGCTTTCACCCATGAAGGCGGCGCCGATGCTCACCCCGTAGAGTCCCCCAACCAACCTTCCGTCCCGCCAAGCCTCGACGCTGTGCGCGAAGCCATGCCGATGTAAGAGTCCATAGACCTGGATGAACTCCTCACTGATCCAGGTGCCCTCCTCGCCCATCCGCGGGGTGGCGCACTCACGCATCACCCGCTCGAACGCGGTGTCGATGCGAACGGTGAAGGTGCCGCTCCGGATCCGTGCCCGGAGCGAGCGGCTGGGCAGGAAGTTGCCGTGCTCCAGGATGGCGCGCGGGTCGGGGGCGTACCAAGAGACCCGCCCGTCCTCGCCGGCCATGGGAAAGATGCCTACGGCATAGGCACGAAGGAGAAAGTTCGGCTCCAGATAGTCGGGTAAGGGTGGCACGAGAGGAATGTACCACTGAGCCTGCAAAGGAAGCAGCGGGGCTGGTACAACGTAGGGGGGCGTGCCAAGCACCCCAAATCGGACGGATTGGACGGATTGGACGGATTGGACGGATCGGTCCGAACCGCCCGATCCGTCCGAAACCGGCGGCCCCACGGGAGAAACCAATGGAAGACGAAGCATTCGCCACGGCACGGGTCCGCATCGCTGCCCAGCGTGGCGAACTGCGCGGCTGGCGTCCCCTGACCGTGGGCGACGTGGCGGTCACCGCCGTGCAGGTGTTGGGGATGGCCCGTGGTGCCCACGGCTCGGTGGGGATCCGAGTG
>JANWHO010000040.1 GCA_025450375.1 Chloroflexota bacterium | reverse complement strand
AGCAATGGCACGGAGTTGACCGCGAATGATATCAAATACTCGATGCTGCGCGTGCTGAGCCCCAAGCTCAAGCCGATCTCCTACGCACAGCAGGACGACAATATCTTCGTCGGATCCGATGCCTATACCAAAGGAAAAGCGTCGGACGTTTCCGGGATCCAGGTACTGAATAAGTACACCATCCGCTTCACGCTCACCAATCCGTTGCCGTTGCTGCCAAATATCTTGGGCCAGGCGTACAACATGGCCGTTCCTCAGGCGGTGGTCTCCAAGGAGACCCAGCAACAGTTCGCCGATAACCCGGTCGGCAGCGGCCCATTCACCCTGCAGTCCTGGCAGAAAGGCGTACAGGCAGTCTTCGTCAAGAACCCGCACTACTACCGCGCCGGACAGCCTTACCTGGATAAGCTCATCTTCTCGCTGAACATCGCCCCCAGTGTGCTCGCCCTCAAGGTGCAACACGGCGATCTTGATGGGTTCGCTGCCGGCTTCGAAGTCGGGACGGCCGATCTGCAACAGATGAGCAGCGATCCCAAATACGCCTCCTACATCGTCCATAATTCGCCGAATGTGGCTATCTGGCTCGATCTGAATGCCGCCGATCCGGTGATGAAGTCCCCGTACCTCCGGCAGGCCATCGCCATGGCCATCGATCGCACGCGGCTGGTGCAACTGGACGGCGGTAATGCGTCGCCCCTGTATCAGCTCTATCTCCCCAGCTACCCGCAATTCGATCCGACTCTCGCCAACCAGGCCGTCTATCCCTATAACGTGCAAGCGGCCATCGCACTGGTCAAGCAGAGCGGCTACCAGGGACAGACCCTGACCTATATGGACCGGAGCGGTGTCCCCTACTTCCAGGCCATCGCACCCGGCATTCAGCAGGATCTACAGCAGATCGGGCTGAACGTAACGATCAACACCGTGGGCCGCTTGCCCTATCACGTGGTGCGTGAACAGCTCACCGGCCATTCGATGGATCCCTTTGATTGGGGTATCACGTACTCCGACGCGCTGGACACCTATGAGCTCAACATGAGTTGCGCCCAGGCCGGCGATGGCGGCTTCTCCGGCTCCCACTTTTGCGATACACACGTAGACGCCCTGGCGGCCCAGGCCATGGCCCTGCCGCAAGGCCCGGCCCAAAACGCGCTCTGGCGGCAGGCGCAGTTGCGTGTTCTGCGGTCCGCCACCAAGATCCCCTTGATGTACCCCCACAATACCGACATCTTCAACACCGGCAAGGTCGGTGGGTTCGTCTATGTGCCGACCGACGGCCCGCTTTACCAGTACATGTGGCTGAAGTAGGGGAGAAACGTCGACACCCCGCGCGGGGCCTTCGGCTGAGGCGCTGGTCCTCCGACCACAGTCGGAGGACCAGTTGATGAATAGTGCGTATCCAGGGGGTCAGTATGGCAGGCGACCGTTTACGGGTCGGCATGATCGGTGGCGGCGATATCGCGGATCGGTCGGCCAGGGCGCTCCGCGCCGCCGCCCATACCGAGCTTGCCGGCATCGTGGATATCAATGAGGCGCTGGCGCGTGGCTTGGGCGAGACGTTTGACGTGCCCTGGACCACGGACGCGGCGGAATTGCTGGCCCGCGCCGACGTTGACGCCGTGTATGTCGCGGTGCCCAACTATCTGCTCACCTCGATCGTGCTCCAGGCGGCGGCGGCCGGGAAGCATGTGCTGGTCGAGAAGCCGATGGCTACCACGCTCGCCGACGCCGATCGCATGATCGCGGCCAGCGCCGCGGCTGGCCGCGCCCTGGGCGTGGCCTTCGAGGCGCAGGTCACGCCGGAACTCCAGCGGCTGCACCGGATTATCCGCTCCGGCGGCATCGGCACGGTGATCGGCACGCGGATCGTGGCCATGCTGGAGAAACCGGAGAGTTATTGGACGCAGGGGTACGCCCATCGCACCACCACCAACTGGCGTGCCTCCAAGACCAAAGCTGGCGGCGGCATGCTGATCTCTACCCATATTCATGACTACAACACTATCCGCTACCTGACCGCGCTGGAGGCCGTGCGCGTCTACGCCGAGTACGGCACCTTCAACACGCCCGTGGAGGTCGAGGATCTGACCTTCGTCACCGTGCGCTACGACAGCGGAGCCATCGGTACCGTCGAGGGAAGCTCCTGTATCAAGGGGAACGGCATGGAACGGGATTCCGGAGACTTCATCTACGGCACTGCCGGTCAGGTGGTGCTCGGGGCTGACACACTGCGCGTCTACACCACCCTGGAGGTCGACGGCCTGCCGCGTGACGAGTGGTACGAGATCGGTAAGGTACATCCCTTGTTGGAAAGCAGAATCTGGGTGATGGACGGGTTCGGGGCGGCGGTACTGGAAGGCAGACCGCTCCCGGTCAGCGGCGAGGACGGACGCGCGGCCCTGGAGATCGCTCTATCCGCGTATCAAGCCGGCGCGCGGGGGTATCCCGTGGAGTTGGGCGAGGGGCAAGCGCGGTAGCACGGGTGGCCCTATCCCCAGAATGTGCCCTGATGGACGCACCATCGGCTCCAGTGAGGCTGGGGCGGGTGCAAGAGCATGACAAGGAGGCTGGCGGCGCATGGCAAAAGCCTTTTTCGATAGCGACGCGGATCTGACGCTGTTGGCCGGCCGTACGGTCTCCATCCTTGGTTATGGCAACCAGGGACGCTCTCAGGCGCTCAATCTGCGCGACAGTGGCGTGAAGGTAGTGGTCGGCAACCAACGGGACGCCTCGTTCGATCGCGCGGTGACCGACGGCTTCGACGTCTATGACCTGGCCGGCGCGGCGGACCGCGGCGATGTTCTGGCTCTGCTGGTTCCGGACGAAGTGATGCCCGCGATGTTCGCCGAGTCGGTGGCGCCGGGCCTGCGGGACGGCGACCTGCTGATCCTGGCCAGTGGCTATAACCGGTACTATGAATTTCTGAGGCCGCCCGCGGACGTCGACGTGGCGATGGTGGCGCCCAGAATGATCGGCACTGGGGTGCGCGAACTCTTCGTGAGCGGCAAGGGGTTCCCCAGCCTGTTCTCAGTCGAGCAGGACTATTCCGGGCATGCCCAGGCCAGGGCCCTGGCCTTCGCCAAGGGGATCGGCTCGACCCGCGCCGGCGTCTTCCTCTCCAGTGCCGAGGAGGAGACCGTCTGCGACCTCTTCAACGAGCACTTCGGCTACATCTACGAGCTGCGGCGGGCCTACGAGGTGCTGGTCGAGGCCGGCTATAGTCCGGAGGCCGCCCTGCTGGAGTTCTATGTTTCCGGCGAGGAAGCCGAGTTGGCCCGTGCCCATGCCCTCATGGGCCTCTTCCACCAGCTCACCTTGCACTCACGGACCAGCCAGTATGGCCAGTTGGTCACCGGGAAGCCCACGGCCGAATACGATCGGGCGGAGAAGGCTCGGCTGCGCGGTGTGATCGAGGGTATCCGCAGCGGCAAGTTCGCCAAAGACTGGGCAACTGAACAACAGATGGGACTACCCACCTTCCGTCGCGCCGAGCGCGATGGGCTGGCCCATCCTATGATCGCGGAGGAGCGAAAGCTCTTCGCGGCGCTCAACCGGCCGCACGGTAATGCCGACGTGCTGCTGCCGCCCGAGTGATAGGCAATGAAACCGCTGAATCTGCCGGAGTATCAAGCGGCGGCGCGTGAGGTTCTGCCGCCCGCGATCTACGCCATCGTGGCCGCCGGATCGGACGACGAGGTGAGCCTACGGGCTAACCGCGCCGCCTTCGACCAATGGCGGCTGCTGCCGCGGATGTGGCGCGGATACAGCCAGGCCGATCCACGTACCACCGTGCTGGGCCAGGAGATCGCCATGCCGGTCCTTCTGGCGCCCGTGGCGAGCCAGAAACTGATGCATCCCGAGGGGGAGTTGGCATCCGCGGCGGCGGCCCGCCGCGCCGGCACTATTTTCACGCTCGGTACCTGCGCCTCCACCACGATCGAAGCGGTAGCAGCGGTGGCCGGACCCTGGTGGTTCCAGCTCTACTTCTTCCCCGACCGCGCCATAGCCCGTGACCTGATCCAGCGCGCGGAAGCGTGCGGCGCCTCCGCCATCGTGATCACCATCGACTCCCCAGTCCTGGGCCGGCACGAGGCGACGCTTCGTCACGACGCCGGCGCTCTGGAAGGCGACATGACGTTTGCCAACGTGACCCCGGACGCCATGGACGGCGCTCGGCACGATCCGACCCAGAGCTGGAAGGATCTGGAGTGGGTGGCCGCCCAGACCACGCTGCCCCTGATCGTCAAAGGGGTGCTGGATCCGGTCGACGCCCGTTGCGCCATCGATCTGGGCGCCGGCGCGGTAGTGGTCTCCAATCATGGCGGCCGCCAGTTCGACAGCGCGGTAGCGTCGCTCGACGCCCTGCCCGCCGTGGTGGAGGCCGTGGCCGGCCGCGGCGAGATCCTGATCGATGGCGGCTTCCGCCGCGGCACCGACGTGCTCAAAGCGCTGGCGTTAGGCGCGCGCGCGGTACTCCTGGGCCGGCCTTTCCTGTGGGGACTGGCCGTAGACGGCGAGGAGGGTGTACTTCATGTGCTGACTTTGCTGCGTGATGAGTTGGCGCGCGATATGCTGCTCGGGGGCCGAGGCAGTGTCGCGGAGATCGATCGCTCGTTCATCGTGCCGGCCGGCCCGCTCGCCACGCGGTCGTGGCCGGCGCGATGACCATTACCCTCGGGGCGGCCCTGGCCTATCTCGATACGCGGCGCGATCAGTTGATCGAGTTTCTGCGTGGACTGATCGCTACGCCCAGCATCACCATCGAGATGGGTGAACGGGCTATCGCCGATGTGGTGATCGAGCACACTCGCGCGCTTGGGCTTGCCGAACCGGAGGTGGTGTACGCGCGCCCGGAGCACCCTAACCTCCTCTACCGTTTGGCCGGAGCCGCCGCTGGACCGACTTTGATCCTGAACGCGCATCTCGACACGCAGCCGGTTGGCGACGGTGCCGCTTGGTCGCATGATCCGTTCGGCGGCCACATCGAGGGCAATCGCCTCTATGGTCTTGGTTCCTCCGACATGAAGGGCGCGGTGGCCGCGATGGTCTACGCGCTGGCCGCCCTGGCCAAGGCCGCCGCGCCGTGCCGGGGCACGCTGCTCCTCGCCCTGGTGGCCAATGAAGAGGATGGCGGAACCTACGGAGCGGACTGGCTGGTGCGAGAGTACGGTCTGACTGGTGATGCCTGCGTGGTGGGCGAGCCATCCGGCGTCCACCACGAGTGGGAGGCTATATATAACGCCCAGCGCGGCCAATCGGCGGTATGGGTGCGCGCAAACGGCCAGCAGATGCATAGCGGCGTGGCGCACGCCTTCGGGGCCGTCAATGCCGCCGTCCACATGGCTCGCGTGATCGAGGCGCTGGACAACGAGTTAGTGATCGTGCCTGCGGCGGATCCCACGGGCGCGCGGGCACAGGCCACACTCGGCGTGTTGGTTCGCTGTGGTGACGCCTGGGGGATCAATCCAGGTGTAGCGGAGTTCGGCGTCGATGTGCGTACCGTGCCTGGGATGGTCCGCCTCGATGTGGCGCGCGGCTTCGATGAGGCGCTGGCGCGCGTCCGCCGGAACCATCCTGGGATCGCGGTAAGCTGGCGCTTCCACGACGCTCCGTGGGACTGGATCGCCCCGACCCATGTCGCGCCCGAGAGCGCGGTGATGCGCGCCGCCGCCGCCGCCGCCACGACTATCCTGGGGGCCGCGCCGCCGCTGGGTCTCTACCCCGCGACCACCGACGCCAGTGCCTTCGCCACGGTGGCCGGCATCCCCACGATCGCCGCGCTGGGTCCGGGCTGTATCGGGCGCGCCCACCGTGCCGACGAGTACGTCTCGCCGTCCTCGGTGATCGACGCGGCGAAGCTTTACGTGACGCTGGTGCTGCGCTATCTGGAGGTGGGCTGAACCCCACCGCGGCCCACTACTCGGAGCGGCCTCTCCTGACTCACGCTCCGGGCAGCTTGGCGACCAAGCGGCGCAACGCGGAGGAGGGTTCCATCCCCAGTTCCTCGCGGGCGAGGGCATGGTACTCCTGGTACTCTTGCCGGGCGGCGACCATCCGGCCCCGTGCGGTTAGGAGGCGAATCAGGGTCATCCGCGGGGCTTCCTCCAGCGGTTCCAGGGCAATGGCCCGTTTGCAGGCCCCCACCGCGTCATCGTTCCGGTTCAGTTCCTTGTACACGGTTGCCAGGGCCAGGCAGGTGTCGACCGCCAGACGCTGGATGCGGACCCGTTCGTCGGAGACCCAGAGGCTCTCGCACCACTCCAGATACCCTCCCGCTTCCACCAGGGCCATGGCTTTCTCGCCCGCCGCCAATCGTTCCATGACCGCTCCCTTCATCAGCGCGCGGCCGGCGGCGTCCTGAAACAGCCTGCCTTTATCCACCAGGGGCAAGGCGATGGAATAGACCCCTCCCCGAATCGTCCAACTCTGCTTCCCCAGCATCCGCCGGATATGGCGGGTTGCATCCCACAGCTCTCGTGATCCATTTGGCGCATCTTCCCACAGGGCCTCCAGCAGGCGATCCCGAGAGGTCGATCCCTGAGAGCGGGCGACGTAGAACAGGGCCTCGCGCGCCTTGGGCGGGAGGGCGGTATTGCTGATCCGCTGATCGCCCAGCATGATCAGCCCCTCGCCAAAGGGCGAAAGGCGCAAGGCCGGCGCGTGATCTTCCTCGTCGCTGGGCAGGACAAGGCTTAGGGTTGGCACGGCCCCGGCCATCCGGTCAAGTAACTGCCGGGTATCTCGACGGAGGCGCCGCAACAGATGGCGCTCGCTCAGCACCTGACGGGTCACCCGGGCCACTGGCCACAAGAATGCCTCGCATCCCAGCGGCATCATGAGGTCCGTCATCCTATTGAGCGCGTTTTCCGCCTTACTCGATGTGCCGCTGGCCAATAGCGCCTCGGCGCGGAGCAAGCAGGCGCGGGCGGCATAGTGATGCCGATTGACCGCTAGGAGCCGGTCCTCCGCCCGCTCAAGGAGCACGATAGACCGTCCGAGCGCCCGCGAGCGGAGGGCCGCCATCCCCTCCAGCAAATCCAGCAGCGCGTTATCCACCGGCGTTACCGCCAGTGGCCGCGCGTCTTCAATCAGTTTCCGCGCCCCGGTCCGGTCGCGCCGGACCACGGCGATCCGAATCCGCGCCTGAGTGGCCGCGTTGAGCGCGGTGCCCATCCCCAGCCGCTCACTCATCTCGACTGCCGTGGCCGCGTAGTGATCCGCCTCGACGGAATGGCCGGCCGCGATTAATGCTTCGGCCAGCGTGACCATTGCCGCGCATTCCGCCGCCGGATCTCCACACTCGCGGGCCAGCGCGAGCGCCTGTTCGGCGCGCGAGCGCGCGGCCTCTTGATCCCCCGTACACAAATAAAAGAGGGCCCAGCTATTGTTGAGGTATGCCACCATGGGCCGGTTATCACCTTGCCGCCACAGCCCGCCGGCCCGAGCCAGATGGCCCTCGGCCTCGCGTATGTAGCCGGCGTCGATGAGCTTACTGGCGAGAATAAAATGGGCGCGTCCTTCTCGTACCGGATTACCGCTGTCGCGGTATCCAGCCAAGGCGGCCAGCAGATCCTCGCGGCCCTCCTGAAACTGGCCCATATCCAGCCGTGCCGCTCCCCGCACTTCCAGAAGGCGAACCGTGGCTTGCGCGTTCCCCACTCGCCGGGCCACCGCGAGGGCGGCCTCGGCGCCGGCAACCGCCTCAAGGTAGCGCCCGGAGAGAAGAAGTATCTCGGCATGGAGGAAGGCCGGGCTGAGCCAATCAGCCTCGTTCGTGGCGGCGCTTTTCCCTCCATCGGCAAAAGCCAGCGCTTCCTGATAGTCACCGCGCGCCAACCGAGCATTCCCGCCGAGCGCGAGCAGTCCGGCTGTCCGGTACCGAGGCGGCAGCCGATCGACAAAGGTAAGGATGGTGCCCCAGAGCCGCTGTTCCCAGAGCGCGTACCGCTGCTTCTCCAGGGTAGCGGCAAGCAGAGGCCAATCCTCAAGTGACGCGATCATCTCCAGGGCTCTGGTCAGTTCTTGTCGCTCAAGCCACCACCTGGTCGCGGCATGTTGAATCGCGCGGAGCCGCTGGGGATCCTCTTTACCAAGCAGCGCGCTGAAATAGTCGGCGAAGAGATCGTGGTAGCGGAAGACCGCTTCCTCGCGGATTAAAAAGAGATCGCGCGACAATGCCTCGGCGAAGAGGGTGGCGCTGCCGGTACGAGCCAGAATGGCATCGGCCTCGGCGGCGGTTACCGGGCCCAACGCGGCGCTCTCCAGAATGAAGCGGCGGAGTTTGACCGGCAACGGGGCCAGCATCTGGGCCCCCAGTTGATCGAGGAGCAGATCGGATCGATTATGCAGGAACCGCATCCCCCCGGGCGCCGCGCGAGCGAACAACAAGACGCCCATGGCCCAGCCATCACTTTGGGCCGCGTAACGGGCCGCCTCCTCGGTATCCAGGCCATGGATAGCCAAGAGATCCGCCGCCTCCGCCTCATCGAACCCTAATTCGGCCCGCCCAATCCCCAGGAGATCACCGGTGGCGGCCAGCATGGCGAAGCTGAGGATCGGCACCGTGCGCGAGAGAATCGCCAGGCAAAAGGTAGGACGGCGATGGCGCAGGAGGTGTTCCCACAAGGTGGTCGCCTCGGGCAAGTCATCCAGCAGATGGAAGTCATCCAGGACCAGGGCAAGTGGTGTGTCCGCCAGGGCCCCCAACAGTGATCCCAGGGCGGCAATTTCCGAGCCGCCGCCGCTGATCACCCGCGCCGCTCCGTCCGTGTATTCGGGAAGGACTCGCGCGACGGCGGCGATGATTCCCGCCACCATCCGCCGGGTATCACGATCACCCTGGTCCAGGGCATACCAGGCCACCGGCATGGCGGTCTGACTCGCCCAGTCCGCCACCAGCGTGGTCTTCCCCGAACCGCCGGGGGCCACAAGGAGAATCACCTGTCCCTCGCGGGCCGCGGCATGGAGGGGGGCAACCAAACGCGGCCGTGATGCCAGCCGTGAGAGGCGGGGCGGCGTGATTTTTGCTGCCGGCCACTGCTCCAAGACGCTCATAATCTACCTTGCTGAACCCTACTCCCTCTTGAAACCAACACAGGGTGAACACAGGATCGTCATGGTATGCTGCTTCTGCTTGATACATACGAGTGATTGGAGAGCATAAAAGAACGGACTTGGCATGCGGCCAGGCAGCAGTTGCAACCTTCCTGGTCCGTGTCCTTCGTTCCCATTGCGTACCTCGATCAACGCCTCGTCGTCCCGCATCTTCAATTGACACCCCACCGCACTGTCTCCGGGCGTCCTCGTTCCCTCGCTGGGTCATGCCGTTGTGTGTTTATCACCACTAACCAAGGAGAAACCTCGTGCTTAAGATTCGCCGCGCCATCGCCGCCGCTGTCGTGACCCTGGGTGCTGTTAGCTGCCTCCACGGAGTCGGCGTCTCTGGCGGCGCGGACGGCGTTCACGCCGCTCGGCATGTCATGTCAGCCTCCGTGAACACGGGTAGCGGCCCCCTGATGGCAGCCTCGGTGAACACGGGCAGTGGTCCCCTGGTTGCCTCCGTGAACACGGGTAGCGGTCCCCTCATGGCCAGATCCGTGAATACGGGCAGCGGCCCCCTGGTTGGCTAGTCCCCACGTTCTTGAGAAGCGGAAGCATACTGGCAAGCCATTCCGATCCATGGCCACATCCATGATTCTCGTTCAATACAGTAGCACAATCGACCACCGAATAGGAAGTGAAATGTCTCCGTCACCGACCATCCATGCTGGATACGAACAAATGATCGGCGCCGCCGCCGTTGACGCCGGTTTCACACACGCCTTGCTGCGCGACCCACGCGCCACCGCGCTTCGCTTTGGCATCGCGCCCGCCGACGCTGAGATCGTGGCCGATATTCGCGCCGCCGATCTGCGCGCCTTCGCCTCCGCTCTCTTGCCGCGTCTGTATGGAAGCACGTCCGGTCCGGTTCATCATGCCAGTGCTGTCGCGGGCTAACTCCCCTTCGTCGCTTGCCGCGTCATCGTGGGAACGCGACCCCGAGTTGTTGCCCCAGGTGCGGGCAGTGGTGACCGAGGCTGCCGGGGTCGGTAACGGGGCCAGGCTCGTGGTATTGTCCGCTCGATCCGAGCCTCATGTCTTGGCGAGCGCGCGTTGCGCGCACCAGCCCTGGATCTCCCTTGCCCTGCAGGTAGCGGAAAGCGGCCAGCCGCTCTTCCAATCCGGAGTCGTCGCCTCACCGATTCATGGCGTGGACGATACACTCGGGGCCTTCTTGCTCTACTGCGATCCGGGCAAGAGCGGCTTCCGCGGCGCCTATCTCAAATTCGCGCGCGCCTATGCCTCCCATGTTGAAGCCCTGCTCGCCGCCTCGATCGATCGGCTGGCCGCCATGCATGCCGCCGCCGATGCCATGGTGCGGATGCTGGCCGTCCACGATCCCGCGACCGCCCGCCATTCACGAGTGGTGCGTCGTCTGGCGCACGCATTGGGGACGGCTGCCGGCCTCTCACCCGCCGATCTCCTGGTGCTGGAACTTGGCGCCCTCCTGCATGACGTGGGCAAGGTGACCGTTCCCGTGGAGGTGCTGCGGAAGGAGGGGCCGCTTTCCCCCCAGGAATGGGGCCTCATGCGCCTGCATCCCACGGTTGGTGAACGCATCGTGCGCGATGCGCCCCGCTTGGTCGGAGTGGCGCCGGCGATACGTCATCACCATGAACACTGGGACGGCGGCGGCTACCCCGATCGGCTGCTGGGGACCGCGATCCCCGCCCATGCCCAATTGGTCGGGCTGGCCGACGCCTACGAGGCTATCCGCGTTGGCCGACCCTACCAGGAGGCACGGACGCCCGAGGAGGCGATCGCCGAACTGCGGGTGAGCATTGGCCGCCAATTCGACCCCAAGTACACCCGTATCCTCTCCGCCCTGAGCGCCACCGACCTCATCCCCTGAGTCGGAGGCCCCCGGGAAGTTCGGCGTTTAGGGGCGCGGGCTATACTACATTTCGGCATGCCTTTACGTCCGACGAGCGGGCGGTCCCATGGCCTTTTCCACCGGGGATTCCCAACCGGCATGGCCCGAAAACCGGAGGCTCGCGTGTCTACTCCTTCCGCTCCCGCCGGGGCTACCCGGACTGAAAGCGACAGTATGGGCGAGATTCAGGTGCCTGCCGATCGCTATTGGGGCGCCCAAACCCAGCGGTCGCTGCACTATTTCGACATCGGGGACGACCGCTTTTCCCGTCCCGTCATCCGCGCCCTCGGCATCCTCAAGAAGGCCGCCGCCCAGGTCAATGGCGATCTTGGTCTCCTGAAACCCGAGAACCTTGACCTCATCACGCGCGCCGCCGACGAGGTGATTGAGGGGAAGCTGGACGATCATTTCCCCCTCCATGTCTGGCAAACCGGGAGCGGCACCCAGACCAACATGAATGCCAACGAGGTGATCTCCAACCGCGCCATCGAACTGGCCGGCGGGGTAATGGGCTCCAAGAAACCAATCCATCCCAATGATGACGTGAACAAAAGCCAGTCCTCCAACGACACCTTCCCCACCGCCATGCATATCGCCGCCGTGGAGCAGGTGGTCCACCTCCTCCTACCCCAGGTAGGCGCCTTACGCGATACGCTCGCCGAAAAGGCCGCCGCCTTCAAGGACATCGTGAAAATCGGCCGGACTCACCTCCAGGACGCCACTCCCCTTACCCTGGGACAGGAGTTCTCGGGATACGTGGCGCAATTGGATCACGCCCTCCGCGCCATCGACCATACCCTGCCCCATCTCTATGAGCTTGCCCTGGGCGGGACCGCCGTGGGCACCGGCCTCAATGCGCCCAAGGAGTACGCGGCCCGCGGGGCGGCCAAGATCGCCGAGTTGACCGGCCTCCCCTTCGTGACCGCCGAGAACAAATTCGAGGCCCTGGCCAGCCATGACGCGCTGGTGGAGGCTCACGGCGCCCTCAAAACCCTCGCCTGCGCCATGAATAAGATCGCCAACGATGTTCGGTGGTTGGCCTCCGGTCCCCGCTGCGGGATCGGCGAAATCAGCATCCCCGAGAACGAGCCCGGCAGCTCGATCATGCCCGGCAAGGTGAATCCCACCCAGAGTGAGGCGGTGACCATGGTCTGCGCCCAGGTGCTGGGCAACGACGTGGCGATCGGGATCGGTGGCGCTAGCGGCAACTTCGAGTTGAACGTGTTCAAGACCGTGATCATTCACAACTTCCTCCATTCCACCCGCCTGCTGGCCGACGCCGCGCGCAGCTTCCGCGAGCATTGCGTGGTGGGCATCGAGCCCGAGCGCGAGCGAATCGCCGCCTATGTCGCCGATAGCCTGATGCTGGTTACCGCTCTCAATCCCCATATCGGCTATGACAACGCGGCCAAGGTCGCCAAGAAAGCGCATAAGGACGGCAGCACCCTGAAGGAGTCGGCCATCGCCCTCGGCCTCGTGACCGGCGAGGACTTCGACCGCTGGGTTCGCCCGGAAAACATGGTGGGCCCCAAAGGATAACCCACCATTTCCCGGCTTCTCCACCGATCCTCTCCCCCAACCAGCCATCATGCATGTATCGTATGCGTGATGGCAGGCCAGGGAGCATGCGCGGCTTCTGGTTTGGCATATCCCAACTTCGGATCCGCTCTGTTGGACCTGCTATACACCAGATGCTGTTACATTGCCGAAGGTTGATGTATAATGCCCCAAGACGCGCTTGTTTTCCCCTTCGAACGAGCCCGCCCCGCATGCATTGGTGTCCGGCGGGATCACGGCTATCAATGTAGTGCGGTATCGGAGGCGAGTAGTGGAGGCCGCTAGCAGCCCCTCCGCACGAGCGAGCGCCGACATCCTGGTGGCCCATGCCAATTCGGCCTTGCGCCTGCAGATCACCCACGTACTCACCGGCGATGGTTTTGT
>JANWHO010000039.1 GCA_025450375.1 Chloroflexota bacterium | reverse complement strand
TTTAGCGTTCTTCTCCCGAAGCCACCGCTTCGTAGATCCGGCGAACTTCCTTGGGATTATCCACGCGCTCCTGCTGGACCATCGGCAGCGGCAGCTTTCCCTTCATGAGCATCCGCAAGCCCTGGGGGCCATTCCGGATCTGGCCGGAGATATTGGTAATCCCCACGGTTTGCAGTACAAGCATGGACTCGTCCAGACGGCCTGTTCGGCCCACGCTCTTGGTGAACACGTTGCTATGGCGCGCCCCGATGTTATTGGTGATCCCAGCTTGAACGGAGATCCTCCGCAGGTCGGCAATGGCCATCGCCGGATCGACGTGCTTGGGGCACTCCATACAGTTGTAGGCGTGGGCGCAGTCCCACAAGCCCAGATCAACCAGCGCCTGCAACCGCTCCTTGCGCTTACTGTCCCGCGGATCGGTGACGAAGCGGTGGGCCTTGGCCAGGGCCATTGGTCCGGCAAAATGGCTATCTACCTCGGCAACTCCGCAATCCGAGACGCACACCGCGCACTGGATGCAGTTGAGATCCTTTCGCGAGGGTGCGAGCTTTTCCGGGGTTACCCGATACTCCTCATTGGGTGGCGGCACTTTCTTGGGATCGGGCTGAAGCCACGGCTCCATATCCCGAAAGTGCTTCCAGAAGGGCGCCATGTCCACCACCAGGTCCTTCATCACCCGCATGGTGCGCATGGGGGTGATGCGCAGTTCCTTCCGCCCTCGCTTCAACTCGGAGGAAATAGCAGTTTTGCATACTAACTTGCTGTATCCATTGACGACCATCGTGCAGGAACCGCAAATCGCGTGCCGGCAGGCTCGGCGGAAGGCCAGGGAATCGTCCCGCTGGTCCTTGATCGCCAGGAGTCCATCGAGGATGGTTGCCTCGTCCCACAGATCCATCTCGTAGCGTTCCATGTGCGGGGCCGAATCCACCTCGGGCACATAGCGCTGAATCAGAAATGTAGATTTCATCTAATACACCCTCTCCATGGGCTGGAACTTGCCGGGGGTGACCGGCTCGTAGGAAAGCTGGGGCCCATCGGGGCTCAGGACGGCCACCGTGTGCTTAAGCCAGTTCGCGTCGTCCCGCTCCTTGTAATCGGTCCGTGCGTGAGCCCCCCTGCTCTCGGTGCGGGCCAGGGCGCCGGTTGCGATGATTTCCGCGAGGTCCAGCATGGCGTCCAACTCGTATGCCTCGGTGAGGGCCGTGTTAAACACCATGGTGTGGTCGTTGATGCTCACGTTCTTGAAGCGGGCCCGCAGGTCTTTCACCTTATTGAGCCCCTGCGTCATCGTGGCCTGGTCACGGAAGATATGGAAATACTCGTTCATCACCGCCTGCATGGCGTCGCGCAGGGTAGCCACCTTTTCCGTGCCCTTGGTGTGGAAGAGGCGTTCACGCCGCTCCTCCTGGGCCGGCAGAGCCCCGGCGGGGAAGGGACGGTAATCGTGCTCACGCGCGTACTCGGCGGCGCTGATCCCAGCAATTTTGCCGAACACCACGGTCTCCAGAATGGAGTTGCCGCCCAGCCGGTTTGACCCGTGGACGCTCACCGCCGAGCACTCGCCGGCGGCGAAGAAGCCCTGAATCGGTGAGGCGCAGGATGTGTTCACCCGGATGCCGCCCATCGTATAGTGAGCGCCTGGCTTGATCGGGACTGGTGAATCGACCGGATCGACCCCGGCGAAGTCAATCGCCAGTTCTCGGATCTGCGGCAGCCGCTCCTGAATCCGCGCCTCGCCCAGGTGGCGAAGGTCAAGAAGCACACAGCCCTTGACCCCGCGGCCCTCGAGAATCTCCGTCCACTCCGCCCGTGCCACGACATCCCGGCTGGCCAGCTCGCCCTTGCTGGGGGCGTACTTAAACATGAACCGATCACCGGCGGCATTGAGGAGATAGGCCCCCTCGCCCCGCGCCCCTTCGGTGATCAGCACCCCGTTGGCGGCCAGGGTGGTGGGATGGAATTGGATGAACTCCATGTCCTCTATTGGGGCCCCGGCGCGATAGGCAATGGCAACCCCATCTCCCGTACTGATCAGGGAGTTAGTACTCTTATAGAACACCCGGCCCGAGCCGCCGGTCGCGAAGACGACCGCCTTGGCGTGAATGGCTTGCAAACGCCCGGTCGCCAGGTCCATGCTGATCACGCCTCGGCAGATGTTGTCCTCGACCACCAGGGCGGGCACGAAATGCTCCTCGAATACGGTCACATTGTTCTTGAGGATTTGCTCGTAGACCGTCTGCAGGATCACATGCCCGGTGATGTCAGCCACGAAACAGGTGCGGGGGAAGCCGGCGCCTCCGAAGGGTCGGGTCGCGATCCGTCCATCGGCCCAGCGGCTGAACATGCAGCCCAGGTGCTCCAGTTCATAAATATTCTCGGGCGCTCGGCGGGCAAGAATCTCCGCCGCGTCCTGGTCAGCCAGGTAATCGCTGCCCTTGACCGTATCGAACCAATGATTTTCCCAATTATCATCCTTGGCCACGGCGGCATTGATCCCCCCCTGCGCGGCGCCTGAATGGCTCCGCATTGGGTGAACCTTGGAGATCATCGCCACGTTCGCCCCCGCCTCCTTGGCGGCGACCGCCGCGCGCATTCCGGCCAGTCCGGCGCCCACGACGAGCACATCGAATTGGAGCCCACTATCAACCATAAGTCGGGCAGTCCTCCAGGCTGCGGGATCGTTCCTGGCGCCGCGGTGGGGCTCCACGGCGCATCAACAAGTGTGTCGCTCTCAGTGTACCACCGCGCCAGGGGTGGCGACGATCTTCCTAGATGAGGTGCGCTACCCCATCGCTTGCATATGGCGGACAATCTCCCGACCGAAGGCCGAGCAGGACACCTTGGTTGCTCCCGGCATTTGCCGCTCCAGGTCGTAGGTGACCGTCTTGGCGGCAATAGCGCGCTGGACCCCTTCATGAATCAGGTCAGCCGCCGCTTGCCACCCCAGGTACTCGAGCAACATGGCCCCGGACAGGATGACCGATCCTGGGTTGATCATGTCCTTCCCGGCATACTTGGGCGCCGTGCCGTGGGTTGCCTCGAAAATGGCCGCGCTATCGCCGATATTGGCCCCCGGCGCCATGCCCAGGCCGCCGATCTGGGCCGCGCAGGCGTCGGAGAAGTAATCGCCATTCAGATTGGGCATTGCCAGGACCGAGTACTCGGACGGACGCAGCAACACCTGCTGGAACATGGCGTCGGCGATCCGGTCATTGATCACTACCTTGCCCTGGGCTCCTTCCGAACCTACCGCGTCCTCGCGGACCACCCGGTCGCCGAACTCCCGCGCCGCCAGGGCATAGCCCCAGTCGCGGAAGGCCCCCTCGGTGAACTTCTGGATATTCCCCTTATGGACCAGGGTCACGCTGGGCAGCTTGTGATCGAGTGCATATTGGATCGCGCGACGGACCAGTCGATCCGTCCCGAACTGGCTGATCGGTTTAATCCCCACTCCTGAGTGTTCGCGGACGCTCTTTCCCAGTTCGTCGCGCAAAAAGGCGATCAGCTTATTAGCCTCCGGCGTATCGGCGGCGAACTCCACTCCCGAATAGACATCCTCGGTGTTCTCGCGGAAGATCACGACGTTCAGCGATTCCGGGTGTTTGACCGGACTGGGGACTCCGTCGAAATACCGGACCGGGCGCACGCAGGCATAGAGGTCGAATATTTGCCGGAGCGCCACGTTCAAACTGCGAATCCCTCCACCCACCGGAGTGGTGAGCGGGCCCTTGATCGCCACCGCGTACTCGCGGAGAGCGCTGATCGTCTCGTCTGGCAGGGAGGAGCCGTATAACTCCACGGCCTTGTCGCCCGCATGGACCTCCATCCACTGAATATGCTTCTTCCCGCCCGTCGTCATCGCCACCGCGGCATCAATGACCGGCTGGCTGGCGGCCCAGATATCGGGCCCAATGCCGTCGCCTCTCAGGAAGGGAATGATCGGCGAATCTCCCACCCGCGGATCACCATCCTTGAAGGTGATCTTCTCACCTGTTGCCGGTACCGTGATATGCTGCCACTCACCCATGGTGGGGCTTACTCCTTTGCCGCGTTACCGCGCCTCATCGCGCTTACCCAATCGTGGCCTCGGGGAATCCCCCTGGCCCGCGCTCCAACCCAGTAAGTATACCGCGCGCGACGGCCTGCCCCGTGGGGTTTTAGAATCACGGAAACACGGAAGGAATGGATAGCACGGAGAGGTGCGGCGATCCTACGCATCCGTGCGCTCCCGTACTCCGTGTTTCCGTGATTCTAAACACGCGCCCCGGCAAGTCACGCCAACCCTGTATCATCTAGGGACGCCGCGGCGCGGCAGTTGCTGGCCGCGCCGCAAGTGGGAGATGAAGTATGCCGTTGATGACTGGCGCCGAAGCCGCCGTGGCCGCGCTCCGGACCCACGACGTTTCTCACGTCTTTGGCATCCCTGGAGTGCATACCCTGGCCCTCTACGATGCCTTCCGCGCCGAACCAGCCATCCGCCATGTCCTGGCCCGGCACGAGCAAGGGGCGGGCTTCATGGCCGAGGGCTACGCGCGAGTGACTGGCAAGCCGGGCGTGGCCTGTGTGATCACCGGCCCCGGCGTGACTAACGTGGCCACCCCCATGGCCTCCGCCTACGCCGACTCTGTCCCCCTCCTCGTCATCGCCTCCAGCCTGCCGCGAAGCACCAGGCTCCGGCCCAGCGGCGATTTGCATGAACTGCGGGATCAACTCGGGGTCATGCAATCGCTGGCTGGATGGACCCGCGCCGTGAACAGCGTGGAGGAGATACCCGAGGCGATCGCCGATGCCTTGAGGGCCATGAGCAGAGGCCGGCCCCGTGGCGCCTATCTGGAAATCCCTCTCGATCTCTTCGCGGCGCGCGCGCGGATCACGATCGCCGAACTGGCCGTTTCCGCGCCCGCGAGGCCGGACCCGGCGAAAATCACCGCCATCGCCGAGCTTCTTTCTCAAGCCGAGCGGCCGTTGATCGTGGCCGGGTCCGGGGTCACCGCCGCCGGGGCCAATCGGGAACTGGCTCGCCTGGCCGAGAAGCTGGGAGCGCCGGTGCTTCTGGGTGGGAAGAGCCGGGACGCCCTCCCCTCGGAGTTCACCTTGGGCCTCGCGGTAAGCGGCTATGGCCTGCCCGAGGAGGTGATGGCCTTCGTGGCGCGCCATGACGTGGTTCTGGTGGTGGGGAGTAAGCTGGGAGATCAGCGCACCGACCAGGGGCGGCTGCCCCTCCCCCGGACTCTGCTCCAGATCGATATCGATCCGGCCGAGCTTGGGCTCCGATACCCGGCCACCATTGGCCTGGAGGCCGATGCCGGGACTGCCATCAAGGGGTTGCTGGCCGCGCTGCCCGAGCCACGTCCAGACCGTCCTGACCGGTCGGCTGAGGTAGAGGATGCCCGAGCGGCCATCGCGGCCGCCGCGTGGTCCGGGTACGGCGCCGACTTTGAACTGCTCCAGGCGGTACGGGCGGCGGTTCCCGCCGACGGCATCCTGGTTGCCGATATGACCGCGATGGGCTATCTCGCCGCTGATGTCTGGCCCGTGCATGCCCCACGCACCTTCATCCATTCCTCCGAGCTGTGCACGATAGGGTGCGCCCTGCCCCAGGCCCTGGGAGCGAAAGTGGGAGCACCGGATCGCTCGGTGGTGGCCCTGTGCGGTGATGGCGGATTCCTCCTCAATCCGGGTGAGATGGCGACCGCCGTGCAGGAAAACCTGGGCGTGGTGGTGGTGCTCGGGAACGACGCCACCTATTCAGCGGTCAAAAGCGCCCAACGCGATGGCTACGAGCGCCGATACATCGCCACCGATCTCAAGGCGCCGGATTACGTGGCCCT
>JANWHO010000038.1 GCA_025450375.1 Chloroflexota bacterium | reverse complement strand
CACGGAGACCATCGGCTTGCCGCTGGAGCAGGGCTCGCAGACCGTCCCGCCGCCGACCGTGGGGACGCCCATCCAGTTGCCGTAGCCACCACCCCCGGCCACCACTCCGTGGTTCAGGAAGCGGGTGCGCGCGTCAAAGGACACTCCTGGGCCTCCGGCTGTGGCCGGATGGGAGGGACGGGTCGGCTGAGGGCGGATGTGGTCAAGTTCATCGGCACGGGTCGCGCCCAGGGGCGGCATGGGAGATGGGGAGTGCGGGTCGGGAACCGGTAGACCGAAGCGGAGCGAATCCATCAGGGCGATTGGGCGAGCGCCCATGGCGAAGATGTCGCGGAGGATGCCGCCAACCCCGGTGGCCGCCCCCTGGTACGGCTCGATGGCGCTGGGATGGTTGTGGCTCTCGATCTTCATCACCAACAGCAAGCCACCGCCCAGACTCACCGCGCCCGCGTTCTCGCCCGGCCCCTGCACCACCAGGGCGCCGCGCGATGGGAGAGTACGGAGGAGCAAGCGCGAATGTTTGTAGCCGCAGTGCTCGCTCCACATGGCGCCGAACATCCCCAACTCTACCTGCTTGGGTTCGCGGCCAAGCAGTTCGACGATCGAGGTGTATTCATCCAGGGTGAGGCCGATCGCCCGCAACTCGCCGGCGGATCGGGAATCAGTGGCCATGCATGGCCTCGATCAGGGAACGGAAAATCACCAGTCCGTCCTCGCTGCCCAACAGGGGATCGCAGGCCCGTTCAGGGTGCGGCATCAAGCCGAATACGTTGCCGCGCGCGTTCCGCAGACCGGCGATTCCGGCGGTCGAGCCATTCGGGTCGCCTGCCTGGTTCACCACGCCCCGCTCGTCGCAATAGCGCAACATGACCTGGCCGTTCGCCAGCATCGCCTCCGCCTCCTGGGGCTCGCAGTGATAGCGCCCCTCGCCGTGGCTAATCGGCATCCGCAGCGTGGCGCCCACCCGAGTGTCGCCGAGGAATGCTCGATCGGCGGCGTGAACGCGCAGTCGCACCCACCGGCACCGGTATTCCAGGCTCTCGTTCCGCATGAGGACGCCGGGGAGCAGCCCGGCCTCGGTCAAAACTTGCATGCCGTTGCAAATGCCCAGCACCGGTCGTCCGCGTTCCGCGTGCTCCCGAACCGCGCTCATCACCGGCGAAAAGCGGGCGATGGCCCCGCAGCGCAGGTAGTCGCCGTGGGCGAAGCCGCCAGGCAAGACCACTACGTCGGCATCGCCGATCCCGGTCTCCCGGTGCCAGACGATGCGCGCCTCCTGCCCCAGTCCCTCGGCCAGCAGATACCGGGTGTCCTCATCGCAATTGGTACCGGGAAAGGCGATGACCGCCCATTTCATGGCCTGCCTTCCGGGGTCAGGATAAAGCGCTCGATCACCTGATTGGCTAGCAGACGCTCACAGGCATCCGACGCGGTGCCCAGCGCCTCATCGAGGTTGGCGGCGCGCACGGTGAGCCGGAAGAACTTCCCCGCCTGGACGTCCTCAATGGCCGGGAAATCCAGGGCATGCAACCCTCGGAGGATCGCCTGACCCTGCGGATCCAGTACGGCTGGGCGGAGAGTGACGCGCACGCCAATCGTGTAGAGTGCCTGAGCGGGTGTGCTCTCAGTCATCCAGCGGCTTCCCCGTAATCAGATGATAGGCGGAATGGTAGCGCTCCGTCGTCGCCGCGATGACCTCGGCGGGCACACTGGGTGCGGGCGCCTCGCCGTGCCAACCGATGCTCGTCAGGTAGTCACGGACTGGCTGTTTATCGAAGCTCACCTGGGCGGATCCCGGCTGATATCGGGCCGCGTCCCAGAACCGGGACGAATCGGGAGTCAATGCCTCGTCGATCAGGATCAGTCTCCCATCCAGCAGACCAAATTCGAACTTGCTGTCCGCTATGATCATACCGCGGGGCAAGGCATAGCGGTGGGCATTGGTGTACAGCGTCCGGGTCGCCGTTTCCATTCGGCTGGCCAGATCGGCGCCAAGCAGTGAGGCCAGGTGCTCGACACTGATATTCTCGTCGTGACCGCGATCGTTCTTGATCGCTGGAGTAAAAGTAGGCTCCGGGAGGGCATCGCCTTCCCGCAATCCGGGCGGCAGCGGCACACCGGCCAGCGTCCCGCTCGTCTGGTATTCCGCCCAGCCTGTCCCGGCCAGATAGCCGCGGATCACGCATTCCACCTCGATACGCTGGGCGCGCTTGACCAGCGTCGCGCGGCCATCCAACTCCTCCAGGCTCTCCGCGATCGCCGCCAGCCGGCGAATCTCGGGCCAGGAGGCGCTGATCAAGTGATTCGGGACCAGATCCGCGGTCCGCGTGAACCAGAAGGCGGACAGTTGCGAGAGAATACGCCCTTTATCCGGAACCCCCGCGGGCAGCACCCGATCGAAGGCCGAGAGACGGTCGCTGGCAAGCAAGAGCAGCCGGTCCTCGCCCACCGCGTGAATGTTCCGCACCTTCCCCTCATACAGCACCGGCAAACCGGGTATCCGCGGATCGAGGAGCGGCGTATTCGACTCTACTTCCTTCCGGTTGGTCATCTTTCCGCTTCCTCCTTGCTCTACCGGTCCACCAGGAGCGCGCGGGCCGCCAGAACGCGCTCTCTCGCCGCCTCGGCGTTGGGTCCAAGGGCCGTGAGATGCCCCATTTTGCGCCCGCGTCGCGGCGCATCTTTCCCATACAGGTGCAGCTTCACCTCGGGGAGAGCCAACACGCGGTCCCATCGCGGCGTCCCCTCCGCCCAGAGATCGCCGAGCAGGTTGGTGGTCGCGGCGGGGGCCAGAAGGTCGGTAGGACCAACTGGCGCCCCCACCACGGTGCGCGCATGGTGCTCGAACTGGCTGGTCCGGCAAGCTTCAATCGACCAGTGGCCTGAATTGTGCGGCCTGGGTGCCAGTTCATTGACCAGCAACCGGCCATCGGGGAGGACGAACAGCTCCACCGCCAATACGCCCACCAGTTCGAGCTCCCGAGCAATGGCCATCGCCAGATCCCGCGCCGCCGCCGCCTGGCTCGCGGAGATGGCGGCCGGCACGCTTGAAGTATCCAGGATGCCGTCTACATGGTGGTTGTCGGCTGGATCGTAGGTGACCATTCGTCCTTCCACGTCGCGCGCCACGATCACGCTGATCTCCCGGTCGAACCGCAGCAACTCTTCCAGGATACAGGGGACGCCGCCCAGTTCCGCGTGCGCGGTGGACAGATCCGCCGCCGTGGCGACCCGCCGCTGGCCCTTGCTGTCGTAGCCCTGGGTCGCGGTCTTGAGCACGGCCGGAAATGGGACCGCCGCGCCCGCCGCGATCCGGCTTGCCTCGTCCGCCATGGCGGCAAAGGGCGCGGTCGGTGCTCCCAGGCGCTGCAGGAACCGCCGTTCCACCAGGCGGTCCTGGCAGGTGTTCAGGGCTTCCGCCCCTGGTCGGGTCGGGAGGCGGTGGGCGAGGCGGCGCACCGTGGCCACCGGCAGGTTCTCAAACTCCAGGGTTATCACGTCCGCCGCCGCGCCCAGTTCGGCGATCGCCTGCTCATCATCGTACGGGGCGACGATGTGCCGATTCGCGACCTGCCCGGCCGGACTGTTGGGAAGAGGGTCGAGGACCACGACTCGGTACCCCATCACCCGTGCCGCCAGGGTGGTCATGCGCCCGAGCTGCCCCCCGCCCAGCATGCCGATCGTGCCGCCGGGGGCCAGGATGGTCATGGCACGGTTTCTCCCAGCACCCGATCGGTCTGGGCCTGGCGGTAGCGGGCCAGCGCCTCCCCAATTGCCGGGCGCCGGGGGCTCAGGATGGCCGCCGCCAGGAGCGCGGCGTTGATCGCCCCGGCCTTCCCGATTGCCAGCGTCCCCACGGGGATCCCGGCGGGCATTTGCACGATGGAAAGGAGCGAATCCATCCCCGAAAGGGCGGCGCTCCGCATGGGCACCCCAAGCACGGGAACCAGGGTCTTCGCCGCGACCATGCCAGGTAAATGGGCGGCCCCGCCCGCCCCCGCGATGATCACCTCGATCCCGCGTTGGGCCGCCGATTCGGCGTAGGAGAACAGCAAGTCCGGGGTCCGGTGCGCGCTGACCACCCGCGTCTCATGCGCGACGCCGAGTTCCTCCAGGATTCCGGCGGCATGGCGCATGGTTTCCCAATCGGAGGTACTGCCCATGAGCACCCCAACCAGGGGTCCGCCGCGTTCCTCGGCTGGTCGGTTGATTGAGTGGTCGTCCGTCGCCATTGCCTCCTCCCCACGGTCTAGAAATGGTCGATGGATCCTCCGCTTGGCGGTTGAAGGGTACCATAACGCCCACCCCCTACACGTCCGATTCCGCGGAGGGGCTCGTCTTTGGGGGCGCGGGTCTCCAGGCACGCTGGGGGCGTCCGCCTACCCGCGGGCACCTACGGCTCTCCTCGGATGGCGATCCGTCGCCGAACCAGGCGGGCCTGGAGTCCCGCGCCCCTGCAAAGTGCCCTCGCCCGTGAATGTGAGGCAGTCCCGAGGCGTTAACCTCCCGTGGAGAAACCTACGACAGGCTCGGTACGCGGGGGATGGGCGGTTGGTTGTGCGCGGAGTACGATACCACGCCCACGGTCTTCAGCCATTGATCCAGTTCGCTCGCCGGGATGGCGCGGCTAATGTGATAGCCCTGAATCGTATCGCAATCGAGATCGTCCAGGATTATCCTGGTTTCCGCGTCCTCCACTCCCTCGGCGACCACCCGCAAGTCCAGCGCGTGGGCCAGACCGATCACGGAGCGGACGATAGCCGCGTACTTGGTATCGGGCGCCGTCCTCATCCCCATGACAAACGACTTGTCTATCTTCACTTCCTGCACGGGAAGGTCCTTGAGATAGGCTAGCGATGAGTAGCCGGTGCCGAAGTCGTCAATGGAAAGCCGCACCCCGAGCGCATGCAAACGGGTGAGCACATCCTCGGCCCCTGCCGGATCGATCATCAGGCTGCTCTCCGTGATCTCCAGGGTGAGGCAGGCCGGGGAAAGTCCTTGCCGCAAGAGGAGTTGGGAGATCTGGGACGGGAGGCGCTGATCCTGCAGGGCACGGGCCGAGAGATTGACCGCCACCGGAATGGTCCGTCCCGCCGACTGCCAGGTTCGGCATTGCCGCAACGCGGTCTCCAGGACCCAGGTGGTGAGCGGATCGATCAGTCCCGTCTGTTCCGCCATGGGGATGAAGTAGTCCGGGGGGATGAAACCCCGTTCGGGATGGAGCCAACGGAGGAGTGCCTCTACCCCCTGCAAGCGATTGGTCGCCAGATCGATCTTCGGCTGATAGTAGAGCATCAGTTCGTTTCCCTGAATCGCCTGGCGCAAATCCCGCATCAGGGCAAGCCTTTGCATCGTGTAGTGATCCTGGGTTGGATTATAGACAACGGCATGGTGGCGCTTCCGCTTGGCCTCGTACATCGCCACGTCGGCATGCTGAAGCAGCAAATCCGGATCCTGGCCATGTTCGGGGTAGAGCGCGATCCCGATGCTTGCCCCGATCGCCAAGGACTGTTCCGCGAT
>JANWHO010000037.1 GCA_025450375.1 Chloroflexota bacterium | reverse complement strand
GGAGAGCCGTAGGCGCTCGGGACGGGCCGGATTGTCCATTGACATTGCCATCATCTTACCACATGCGTCCCTTCGCGCGCTAACAACTCCGCGCGGCCTTTGCCGACACCTTGCGCCGTGCCATTCGGCTTTCTCTCTTTCATCCTAAGATACACACAATACCGCCGCGTTGGCGGAACGCGCCGGACATTGGCCGAACTTCTCGGTAGGGCCAGATGTCTGGTAGAGGCGTTGCCGGTCGCGTCGCTTGGAAATCAACCATTCGGTAAAGTCAGAGAACTCCTGCTCCGCCGCGCGATCGGCTGAAAGCTGACGATATCTGGTAGGACGAGCGACGAGATGGGTGCTATCGTAGAAGGTGCCAAACTGAGCGCCATCTCTCTATAGGCGCGGGCTTCTCGCCACCCGCACTGAAAGGACCATGCAATGGCCGATATCGTGGTGTTTCACTCCGTGCTAGGGCCGCGGGCCGGTGTGACGGACGCCGCCGACCGCTTGCGGACAGCAGGACACACCGTGCATACGCCCGACCTGTATCAGGGCGAGGCGCGCTTTGACGCGTACGACCCGGCCATGGCCTACCAGGACAACATCGGCTATAGGGAGATGCTGCGGCGCGCCGAGGCCGAGGTCGCGCACCTGCCGTCCCGGCTCGTGTATATGGGCTTCTCGGCCGGTGGCATGACGGCGGAATGGCTGGCGGCCACGCGTCCGGGTGCGTTGGCCTGTATCCTGCTGCACGAGGCGCTCCCCCTGCGGGTGCTGGAGCTCGACTCGTGGCCGGCGACCGTCCCGGCGCAGGTGCATTTCATGCGGGACGACCCCTTCCGTGAGCAGGCCGGGATCGATGGCATGGCGGCGGACGTGCGCGCGGCTGGCGCGCCCTTCGAGTTGTTCGAGTATGCCGGCGCCGGCCATCTGTTTACCGATCCGAGCCTGCCGGCGGAATATGATAGCGCGGCGACGGAAACGCTGTGGGGCCGCGTGCTGGCGCTGCTCGAAGGACTCCGGGGATAGGGTACGACTGGGTGTACACCTTGGCGACCGCACCGAGCTACGCGGGTTCGCCACGGCCCGAGATGAGGAGGAGCAGATGAGCACGGGGCAACAGCCTGCCATCGATGTGACGGGCACGACCGCCCTGGTAACGGGCGGCACCAGCGGCTTGGGGCTGGCCATGGTGCGTGCGCTGGCGGCCGCGGGCGCCAGGGTGGCCTTTACCAGCAGAGATGTTGACCGGGCGCGGCGCGCGCCGGGTCGGACGCTCTGTCGCGGATCATGGCCGCCGACCTGGCCGCCAGCCCCGTGCGGGTCAACATCCTGGTCCCGGGCACGGTGACCGACACGGGCATGGTCCCGCCGGACGCGCCGCGGCCGGAAGCGTTCAACCCGGCCCTGCCGGAGATCATGGGGCCGCCGATCGTCTGGCTGGCCTCGCCGGCCGCGGCGGCGGTGCGTGACCAGCGCATCGCGGCAAACGAGTTTGAGTCCTGGCGCGCCCAATGGCTGGCCGCTCATCCAGCGGAGTGAGCGCCTCCCGGTGCTCACTCCCACCTCCCCGACGACGGGCCGTCGGTGAACCGCCGCGCACCTCCTCAGAGGAGGGGTTCCGCGCCCTGCCGGCTGCCGCTGTTCAGTGGAATGGGCCAGTCCGCGGCGGAGCGACTCACTTCTGGGCGGTCCAGTAGCCCGAGGTGGAGACGAACACCTGATAGGTAGCCGTCGCGTTAGGGTACATGCGCACGTCGTTGCCATAGGTGGCGCGCACGAACGGGACCAGATTCTGGTGGTCGCGGAGAAACTGCTGCATGGTATCGTTGCCGCCATCGAGGGTGTAGGCCGACACCACTTTCGTCTTATAGTCGTTGGGGTTGTCGTAGTAGCCCATCAAACGGGTGACCCGGTAGCCGGTGTCAACGCCGAGGATATTCACCCAGTCTTGCCACTTGATCACGTCGCCGCCCAACGTCCATTCATCACCCAGCACGGTATAGGTCTGGGGAGTGCCCATGGTGCCGCCGTTGGTCACGGGAGTATAGGTAACCTGCATGGTCTGCGATCTTGTGGGCACCGCGTGAATATCGGCCACCCATTCGTTGTGCGTGAGGGCCCGGTAGGTTTGTGCCCAACCCGCTATGGCCAGGACCAGTAGCCCAAACAGCAGTAGGACGAGGCCGCTGCTCATGTGGAAGAAATGGAAGCGCCGCTCCCGCGCGATACGAGCGAGCCCCCACACGATGATCAGCACGGCCAGCACGACAAAGGCCACCGCGACGAGCGAAAAAAGGTCGAAGTTTACCGGGATGATAAAGCCGCCTACGCGCACTGGCTGCCACCTTCTCCGGCGTGCCTGCCGGCGATTCGGCCTCCGCTGCCGAGACCCCTGCTCGGGATCATAGCACGCCCCTTCTTAATTCACCGGGTTTTGTCCCGGTAACAGAGGAAAAGAACGAAGCGATGTGGCGCGGACCGGTTTGATATCGACGAAGGTAGAGCTATCCCAGACATTGGTGGGATTGTCGGCGGAGAAGGTGAACGTCCGCGGGAGCGTGCGCGGGGCCCCCGTTATGGTATTCCTTGCGTACCGCTCTCACCGGAGCTCTTCGCGACGCACAGCCCGTCCATGAGCATCCGCCACACGTCGTGGTACGCCGCGTCGATGGCCGGGGCCACCCACTCGGCGGCGTGGGCCGGGTGATGGAACCGGGAGGTAGCGACCAGCAGCGCCCGGCCGGCCGCCACGGGGTCGATGGTGCGGAACGTGCCTTCTTCCACGCCGGAGCGGATGACCATCGCGGCCAGCCCGACCAACTCATCGACGTGGGCGGCGGCGACGGACTGGGCGGCGGCCGCCAGCGTCCGGTAGGTGGCGAACAGTTCCGGGTCGGCGGCGGCCCGCTGGCGTTTGACGGCGATCAGGGTGTCGAACAGCCGCCGTAACCGCTCCGGGGCCGGGTCCGGCAGGGCGGCGATGGCCCGGAGCGGGGGCATGGTCGCCTCCAGCCACCGGCCAACGACCAGGTCCCGCAGCTCGGCCTTGGTCGCCACGTGCCGGTAGACAGCCGCGTGGCTCACGCCCAGCGCTCGGGCCACGTCGACCACGGTCGCCTTGGCCGGGCCGAACCGGCGGATGACGTCCTCGGCCGTGGCCAGGATCCGATCGCGGGTGAGCGGGGCGTCAGCAGCGGACATGGAGACCTCTCGACCCGCCGGCTCCCTCTCCTGGTACTCCAGGAGAGGGAACCAGAGAGCCTCCGGTACTCAAGGCGTCACCGCCGCCGCCGCGGCAATCCCGTCCAACTCCGCCAGGGCGTGCGGCGGCAGCGTCAACTGTCCGGCGGCAAGGTTCTCGCGCAGGTGGGCGACCGACGAGGTGCCCGGGATCAGCAGGATGTTGGGCGAGCGGTGCAGCAACCACGCCAGCGCGGCCTGCATCGGCGTGGCCGCGAGCCGACCCGCGACGTCTGACAGGGTGGACGACTGCAGGGGCGTGAACCCGCCGAGCGGGAAGAACGGCACGTAGGCGATACCCTGCCTGGCCAAATCATCGATCAGGGCGTCGTCGTGGCGGTGGACCAGATTGTAGTTGTTCTGCACGCAGACGATGTCGGTGATCGCCCGCGCCTCGGCCACCTGGGCGGCCGTGACGTTGCTCAGGCCGATGTGGCGGATCAGCCCCTTGCGCCGGAGGTCGGCCAGCACCGTCACCTGCTCGGCGATAGACCCCTCCTCGGGGCCGTGGCCCGACCCCAGCACGCGGTAGTTGACGATGTCGAGCGCGTCCAGACCCAGATTGCGGAGGTTGTCGTGGACGCCGGCGGTCAGATCTTGGGGCGAGATGGCCGGCTGCCACGACGTGTCGGGCGGACGACGGGCTCCGAGCTTGGTGACGATCACCAACTCCGAGGGGTACGGGTGCAGGGCCTGCCGGATGATCTGGTTGGTGATGTGCGGGCCGTAGAAGTCGGATGTATCGATATGGTTCACGCCGGACGCGACGGCCTCACGGAGGACGGCGATCGCGCCGTCGGGATCCTTGGGCGGCCCCCACACGCCGGGGCCGGCCAGCTGCATCGCCCCGTAGCCTATCCGTTGAATCGTCAGGGATGTGCCGGGGAACGTGAACTGGCCGCCGAGCGTGACTTCACTCATGGTGTTGCTCCTTTCCAGGGCTGATAGGAGCAAGCGTACACCATGTGGTTACAGAAGTCAAATAATGAAATCCGTAATCCAACTGCCAGCCTCATTCCTCTGGTTGCCCGTATCTCGGCTCGACCCCTGCCAATAGTGGTCGGTATGGACTTCGGCCTCGAGACGGGCCGATAGCGCATTGAGGATGCAGGCCGCGGATACGGCCCGAGCCGCGCGGCGTTCCAGTCGTGATTATCATAGGCATAGTGCATGGATGCCGACGAATCAGTGACTAGGCGCCTTCATTCCAAGAACCCTATGGTACAGCAAACCTCGCCACGGCATAGGGGCTCTTCCGCGATTTCGATGACGAGGAGTACTCCGGTTCTAGATGCCGCCGGCGGCTTGCCAATCCACTCCTTTCACGGTTCCAGGGCTAAATCTCTTGTCGCCGTAACGCCAGGCAGGCGGCGGCGATACATGCCGCCGCCAGCAACACGCCCCCAAGCAGCGGGCGCGGTAGGGCGGATGGTCCCCAGGCGCCGCTCAGCAGTGCGTGGGCATGCCCCGTGATGCTCATGGGGAGGCTATCGCCCAGCGGAGACCACAGCGCGGGCAGCGTCGACAGCGCGATGAAGAGCACGAAGGCCAGTCCCCCGGCCGCCACGCCGCTACGCAGGAGCGTACTGCAGAGCAGGGTGGTCGCGAGCACGTCAAGCAGGGTGACGGCAAGACCGAGATTGATCGCCAGATACGGCCCCAGCCGCGCGCCGGCGAAGAGCAGCGCGATATAGTAGAAGGCGGCGATCGCCCCCAGCGCCAGCCCGCCCAGCAGCACCAGACCGTAGCCGGTGAGCTTGGCCAGCATGTAGGCGACGCGGGAGACCGGGCGGCTGAGCACCATGGCCCCCACGCCGTGCGCCCGCTCCTCGGCCACCGCTCCCATCGCCAGCAGGATCGCCGCCACCATGGGCAGTTGTGCCATATTGCTCAGATAGGCATCCACCGCATTGACGACAGTCTGTTTGCCTACGACGATCGTCAGGCCCGAACCGGCTTGATTGCGTACCAGGTCCGGGAGATAGTAGGTCAGAATCACCCCACCCGTGCCGGCCAGCACGAAGACGACCGCCGCGATGAGCAGCTTGCTGGTCTTAAGACTCTCGCGCAGTTCCTTCTTGGTCAGGGCGAGATAGCCAGTCATGCCACCGCCCCTTCTTCTGGTTCTACCAATCTCATGAAGACATCTTCCAGGCTCGGCAAGGCTTGCTCGTAACGCAAGAGGGTGAGATCGCTCGCCAGCACCAGCCGCGGCAACTCGCGTTCGGCCCGTGCCACGTCCCGCACGAGGACGCGCAGGGTCCCGGCGTGGGCGGTCGTCTGGGCTACCCAGGGCTCGCCGGCAAGTTTCTCCTGTAGCCGCTCCGCGCTGCCGGCCACCTCCACCAGGAAGACAGGCTGGGCGTAGCGTTCCTTGAGCCGGACAGTGCTTTCTTGCGCCAACAGCCTGCCATTGGCAAGAACGGCCACCTGGTCGCAGACGCGATCGATGTCGTCCAGGATATGTGAGGAGAAGAAGACCGTGGCCTCGCCCCGCAGCCCGGCAAGGAGCTCCAGCACCTCGCGGCGGCCCAAGGGGTCGAGAGCGGAGACAGGTTCGTCGAGGATGAGCACGCTCGGGCGGTGAACCAATGCCTGGGCAATGCCCAGCCGCTGCCGCATGCCGCCCGAGTAGCCGCCGATTCGCCGTTTGGCGGCATCGGCCAGCCCCAGCTTCCCCAACATCGCCGTGGCGCGGGCGCGCCGTTCGCGCGCGGGCATGCCGCTGAGCTCGGCCGCGAACTCCAGATACTCCTGGCCGCTCATCCACTTGGGAAAAGCGACATCCTGTGGCAGGTACCCGAGCGCCCGCCGCGCCCGACCAGGATCTCCGGTGACCGAGGCTCCCGCCACCCATGCCTCGCCCGCGGTGGGATGGCTCAGGGTCGCCAGGATGCGGATCGCGGAAGTCTTGCCGGCGCCGTTTGGGCCGAGGAAGCCGAAGATGCTGCCCTCCGGCACGGTCAGTTCCAGGTTATCCAAGGCGGATAGCTTGCCGTAGCGCTTGCTCAGGCCATGGCAGACGATGGCGGACATAGATCAATTCTCCCCGCGGCCAACGATGAGATACACGATCTGGCCCAGGGTGCCGAGTACGATGATCACCGCGGCCCACACGAGCTTGTTGCCGCCGGTCACCGTCTCGCGCCGAATCAAGTCGACGAGGCAGTAGATGAGCAGCGCCGCGGCGATCACGATAATCGGGGCCAAGATGGCCGCATCCAGGTGGGGCCCCTGGCTGCCGATGAGGACTGCCTGGTAGTGGTGGCTCATTTTAATACTCCCCGCGCCCATACAACCAGTATGCGATCTGGCCCACGGGACCGCCCAGGATGATCACCGCGGCCCAGAAGCGCTTGTCGCCGCCGATCACGATCACGCGCCGGTTCAGGTCGTCCAGACAGTAGAAGATCAATCTGGCGTCGATCGCGAGGCACAGGAGGATCGAGGCCAACACCGCCACGTCAGGGAACGGGGCCGCGCTACTATTCAGGAAGGACGGGTACTGATGGTTCATAGATCGCGGCTCTCGACCGCGGCCACCCGCGCCCGCAAGTCCGCGATGAACGCCTCACGCTGGTCCACGTTGATCACTACCTCGCGGACCTTCCAGACCGGCAGCGCCTGGAACAGACGGAACCGCTGGGGCCGCCGTAGCCGGATCGCCACCAGATCCACCGGCCAGAGGGCGAGGAACAGGGTGTGCCGGTAGAGCTGCATGGGAAAGTGCGTGGGCTTCCGCTCCGTGGCATGCACGGAGGCGATGTCGCCATAGGCGATCTGGCCGCGGAAGTTGAGGCCCTGGCGGATTACCAGATGATCGGGGCCCAACTCATGCGCGGTACACCACGGGCTGGCTACGATACTGGCGCAGAGCGCGGCCATCCGCGCGTTCTTCCCGATGCACTCTCCGGCCAGCCGGTGGCCCCGCGCCAGCAGCGCCAGGTTGGTCAGGGGCAGCAGCATCGTACCCAGCGTCAAGGCCCCCCAGCCCAAGGTCACCCTGGGCGTGCGCGTATATGAGTAGCGAGTGGTCGTGGTCATGATTGTGGCCCTCCTGAATCGATGGACTCGTCGCTCAACCAGGCATACTCCACGAGGGTGCGCACATCGCGCAAGAGCTCGACGCAGAGCGCGATCCCTGGGGCAACCATCAGCAGGTGGCTGGATACAATGCCCATCCGGCCCCAGAGCGGCAGATCCTTGCGCTTCACGATCGCCAGATCGCGCGCCACGGCTCGCAAGAGCAGGATGATCAGACCGATGAGCCCGCCCGAAAGAGCGGTGCGCGCGCCTTGCCGGCGCAAGCGCCGGCGCAGGCGCGGGCGCAGGTCCGGGGCCATCGGCGTGGGCCGCAGGCCGGCCAACGCCTCGTCGCCGGCCCGTAGATGCTCCAGCTCCTCGGTACAGATCGCGCAGGTCGCCAGGTGGGCCGCGACAAGCCGGCGGTGCGCCGGATCGAGCTCGCCGTCAAGATAGGCGGAAAGCAGCGGCCCCATGGTCTCGTGCGTATCATTCATCGTTCTGCCTCCTGCTGCCGGCTATAGGCGGCCCGGAATGCCTGCCGGGCCCGATGGATCAGCGACGTGACGGC
>JANWHO010000036.1 GCA_025450375.1 Chloroflexota bacterium | reverse complement strand
GCTCAACCATCTCATCGGTTCGCGGCGCGAGCCTGATCGCGCCATCACCGCGGCACTCCTGCCGCTGCGCCTATTCATTGGCGCGACTCTCGTCTACGCAGGGCTGGACAAACTCACCGACCCAACGTTCTTCGATCACAATGCCCCAACGTACATCGGACAGCAGATGGCCGGCTATGCGCGCACCGGCTCCCCGCTGTCGTGGTTGCTGACCAACCTGGCCATCCCCCATGCCACTTTCTTCGGCGCCCTGATCGCCCTGGGCGAGTTATGGGTCGGTCTGGCGACGTTCGCGGGGCTGCTGACGCGCATCGCCGCCCTGGGTGGTCTTGCGCTGAGCCTCACGTTCTACCTGACCTCGTCCTGGACGATCCACCCGTATTTCTTGGGCCCGGACCTGCCCTATGCCCTGGGCTGGCTCACGCTCTTGCTCGCCGGCCCCAGCGCGCTCAGCCTTGACGCATACTTCTTCGGCGCGGCGCGAGATGCGCGCAAAGGCCGGCCCGAACCGGACATGCGCCTACGGCACGCCGCGCCGGCAGGAGGGCGTCCATCGGCTGTGATGCCGTTCCTGCCGAGACGATCATTTCTGCATGGGATCGGCGCCGTCGCCACCCTGCTGGTCAGCGGTGGCCTGATCGGCGGTGTCGCCAGGCTGCTCACGCCCACGCGAGTCGCCGGCGACAGCGCGACGCCGCTCACGGCCGGCATTGGCGCGAACGCTGGCGGTGGAGGCAAGGGCACACCTGCCGGTGGCGTACTGATCGGGAGCGTCAAGACGTTACCCATCAATAGCGCACGGTCGTTCACCGACCCGCATACGGGCGATCCCGCCATGCTGATCCACTTGAACAATGGGCGGTTCGTCGCCTATAGCGCCGTATGCACGCACGCCGGCTGCACCGTCGCCTACGATAGCGCGCGAGCAGAGCTGGTCTGCCCCTGTCACGGGTCGATCTACGATCCGCGTCATGGAGCGCAGGTAGTAGCCGGCCCCGCCCCACGACCCCTCCCCCCGGTGCCGGTGCGAGTGGACACCCAGGGCAATGCCTACACTGTAGGTATGGCACCGGCGGACATGCCCGCCCAGTAGCAGGCGGAACTACCCACGGCATGGCGCCCGCAATCACCGGCTGTAATGCCGTAGGGTCGCACCTCCACGTATCGGGCGCCCTCTACCCTGTACTCGGACGGCATGCGCCTTATCATCCAATCCATGGGCGGCGTCGGCGTGAGGCGGCTCGCCGCGGCCGCCGCCGCGCCGCACGGCCCCGGCAAGGGCGATCGGCCAGCCACTCGCTCCCTTCCCTCGGTCACGTCTTTCCGTCGTGAGGTGTCACCCTTAGTGTGACCCATGGGATGCTATTGATGTGACAAGGAGGCACTATGAAAGCTGGAGTGGGACAACCCGGTATGAACGAGCCACGCGCGGTCGAGGCGCGTCAGGAACACGGGAAGGCAAGCGCGCCCCTCAAGTCCAGCGATCGTAAATGTCGCGGACTCGGTAGTCACCTCGGCGCATGAGTAAGATCGATGACAGCGAGGGCATCCTCTTACAACGACACCGTCACGAGTCAGCCGAGCGGATCAGCAAAGAGACCGGCCACCGAGTACGTGAAGCCAGGGATCACGTCCTCCCCATCGAGGGTCTCACTTATATTGAGCGTGAGTGCCGGTCCCGCCATGTGATCAGGGTGCCAGACATCGATATGTCCGCTGGTCGGCCAAATGACCCATACCAAGCACGTGCCCCCAGCAAGATAAGCCCGTGCCTTGGCGGCCATATCATCCGGACCTTGAGAGGGGGAGGCAACTTCAACGGCGAGATCAGGGGCAAAGGGAAGCAGCTTGGAGCGATCAGCGATCAGGGCTACCTTATCCACCCCAATGAAGCCAACATCAGGAAGCAAGCCCGTTTCCGCGCCGGGAAACTTGTACACCCCATCCGCGCCCGTCACGCGCCCAAGACGGCGCGGCCGTGTATAGTTGCGTAATTCGGATGCCAGTTCGATGGCAATCGTTGTGGCGTTGAATCCGCTACCGGCCACGCGGACCAAAACTCCCTCGACCACCTCGTAGATGTTGCCGTCGTCGGGCAACTCCAGCAAGAGATCGACCGTCACGGGTCCCATGCCCGGAACGACCTCGGCCCATGGGGCGGGATTGGAGGGGAATGCGGTTGCGGTGCTCATTGGTTGGTGCTCCTCCTACGATCATAGCTCCAGGATACAGGCAGTGCCCTGTACCGTGCCTGGTAGCGTTGAAAGATACGAGGCAACGGCGCCACCGGGAGGAACAGGCATCTCACTACCCCTTATCCTCCAGGCTCAGATCGCGGAACGCGCTCTCGTGCAAGGTCTGATAATGCTCGCGCTCGCGCTCGGGACTGGGGAAATTGTAGGACTGCTTGCCGCGTACCTTGGCCAGATAGTAGCCGAGTTGTGAGAGCGGCGCCGCGAAGAGCAACGGACTGAACGGTTCGCGGATCCCCGAGGGGAGCGCCAGTACGCGAGGCGTGAGCGCCCGCCAGCGCTCGGGGGCGTCGTCCGTGATGACCAGGAACGGCGTCTCGATAAAGCGCATCTCGGTCGCGATCTCGAAGGCGCGATCCAGCGATCGCCCGCGGGGAGCCAGGAGCACGGTTCGGGTGCTCGGGCCGCTAATGAAATACTGGGCGTGCGCCCATTCCTCGGTATGTTGGGTCACCCCATGCATTTGGGCGCCCTCGAACAGTTTCGCGGCCCCGAACAGCGCGCTGGCATGATTGGGGCCGGCCCCGAGGAAGAGAACCGCTTCGCTCTGGGCCAGCCAGGCGGCGTGCCCTGGGACCGCTACTTCGCCGACCCCGAGCGCCTGCTCGAAGAGCCCACCAACCCGCGTCAGCGCCTCCAGGAGATCCGCCACGCGCTGATCGGTGAGGACGCCGCGGCGCCGGCCCACCCCGAGGGCCAGCAGGTAGGCGGCCAGCATGAGGCCGATGTAGGTCGAGGTTCCCAGCGAGAAACCGAGGCTCGGCACCCGCACATGCAGATGCCGGGGCGCGGTCTGTCCCAGCCCCCGCTCGGGCCGCCCGGTGATCGCCATCACGGTGGCGCCGAAATGCTGGGCGTTACGGGCGGCCTCGATGGTGCGCCCAACTTGACCGGAATAGGAAATGGGCAGCACCAGGGAGCCCGGCGGCAGGGTATCCACCGTGTAACGCGCGAAATCGAGCGCCTCGATCGCCTCCGTGGGTACCCCACCGTAACGCTCGAAGGCCCACCGGGCCGCCATTCCGGCAAAGAGTGAGTCGCCACAGCCGGTCAGCACCACGCGGGGAATGGCGGCGACGTCGATCTGGTCGAGCAGCGATTGCACGGCCGCCCAATCGGCGGGAACCTGGGCCCGGATCATCGCCGGAACCTGGGCCAGTTCGGTCAGCACTACGTCGATACTTCGCTCGACCTCACCGGCCATGGTTCCGCTCCTTTTCGATTGCGTGTAGTCGCGCTAACCGCTCGTCGCGGTCTCGCGTGGCGACCCCGAGGAGACCGTGAATGCCGTATGCCTCGACGGCGAATGACGCGGACACCGCGCCCGCCATCGCCGCCTCATAGGGATCCGCCCCCGCCGCGAAGCGCGCGACAAAGCCGCCGCAGAAGGCATCGCCCGCCCCCGTTACATCAAGGGCCGTGACTGGCACGATGGGGATGAGCCGCGGGCGCGGTTGTCCGCGTTGCTGAACCAACGCCCCGTCCGCCCCCATCTTGATCACGGCAACCCGTGGACCAAGGGCCAGAAGGTCGCCGATATGGCGCTCCGGATCGTCATCGCCGAACCAGAGCGCCACTTCTTCCCGACTTGGCAGAAATGCTCCCAGCAGGGGGAGCAGGCCGGTCAAGCGGTCCTGATAGCCCGCCACAAAGTCCTCGTGGGTATCGAGGGTGATCAGCGGGGCGGAGGGAAGCAGGGCGGCGGCGCGCACCAGCCGATCGGCCTGCCCAAAAGGGATTGCCGCCACATGGAAGGCACGGGCCGCCGATACATAGGCAGGCGGGAGGTCGTCCGGCTCCGGTGAGAGCGCATCCAGGCGGTTCTCGACGGTCCTTTGGATAAAGTGGCGGCGCCCGTCCCACTCATAGACCACCCAGTAACGGATGGAGGGGCCGGCACACGATACGAGGCCGGCGGTATCCAGGCCGGCCGCGCGTACGCGGTCCAACTGCTCGGTTGGGAAATCCTCTCCCACCCGGCTCAATACGCCTACCTCCTGGGTCCAGAGAGCGGCGCCCAGCCCGGTGTACAGAACGTCGCCGCCAATCGCGCCCATGGCGGTCCGACCATCGGGCAACACCGTGTCGTCGACCGTCAGATTGCCGGCGATCACCAGCAAAGGCGCCTCCTTGAGAGATTGCTCGCTGCTTGCCAGTCGTCGTCGCGCTGGCCCCCAGGAACCTCTTGGAAAGTTTGGGGGGCCGCGCCAGAGTGTAATGTAGCACGGGTGGGACAGGTTGCCTTGCCGACATCACGCCCATTACCGGGATGGGGGCGCGGGGGAGTGCCGAAAGGGCTATTCGGCCCGCACGTAGGCAGGGCTGCCATCCCCCACGACTGTGATACGCTGGATGCCATGGGCCTAAGCACACGGTCGGCGGCCCAACCCGCTCGGGGTTTTCCCGGTGAAAGGAGCAGGGCACGACATGGACGTGGCAATCATGGTCGAGGGCCAGAACGGACTTACCTGGCCCCGCTGGCAAGGCATTGCCCGGGCGGTGGAAGAGTTAGGGTTCGCGGGACTCTACCGCTCCGATCATATGACCAACGGGCAGGGGCCCGATCTCGAGTCGCTCGAATTGTGGACCTCGCTGACCTGGCTGGCCGGCCACACCTCGCGGATCGAGTTCGGCCCCATGGTCTCGCCCGTCTCGTTCCGCCATCCGGTCAATACGGCGCGTATGGCGAGCGCCGTGGATGATCTTTCGGGAGGGCGCTTGCGGTTGGGCCTGGGCGCGGGCTGGCAGGACCGCGAGCACGATCATTTCGGCTTCGATCTGCTTCCCATTCCCCAGCGGTTGGCGCGCTACCGAGAAGGGGTTGAGGTAACGGTCAGCCTTCTCCGAAGCGACACACCGGTCACCTTCGAGGGCGACTACTATCATCTGCGAGACGCCATCCTGCTCCCACGGCCCCAACGTCAGGGCGGCCCAGCCATCGTCATTGGCGGGAAGCGGGGCGTTCTGGCCCTGGCCGCCCAGTACGCCGACGAATGGAACGTGCCGTTCGTGTCCGCCGCGACCTTCGCCGACCTCAGCCGGCGTCTCGATCAGTTGCTCCGCGAACGCGGACGGGCGTCGGACCAGGTGCGCCGTACCTTGATGACCAATGTGATATTCGGTCACAGCAGGGCCGAGCTACAGGCGAAACTGGCCGCGCGCGCTCGGTCGGCCGATGATCTTCATGCCGCCGGCATTCTCGTGGGCGTCGGCGAGGAAGTGCGAGAGCAGTTAGGCGCGCTTGCCGCGGCGGGCGTACAGACAGTGATGCTGCAATGGCTGGACCTGGACGATCTCGATGGGTTAGCGAGGTTCGCCCGCGCGGTGTTGCCATGACTTCCGAGCGCCTCCTCTTCCGAGGAGAACGTACCGACTACCTGTCTGCTCCGCGGATGGCTGCCAGGGACTGAAGTTGGCGGCCGGAAGGGTCGAAATTCTCCGGCCTCAGCCAGGTCGTGAAGGCCGCGCCAAGGGCCGGCCAGTCGCGATCGAGCATCGCGAACCACGCGGTATCCCGGTTTCGCCCTTTGACTACCATGTGCTGGGCAAACACGCCCTCAGAGCGGAACCCGAAGCGCTCGGCGGCGCGGCGCGATCGCTCGTTGCGGGCGTCGCACTTCCATTCCAGGCGGCGGTAGCCAAGATCCGCGAAGACATGGCGCGCGAGGAGATAGATGGCCTCGGTTGCTTGTCGGGTTCGCTGGAGGGTGGGTCCAAACCAGATACTGCCGATCTCAATCACCCCATGGGCCGGCGTGACCCGCAAATAGCTGACCATCCCCGCCGGCTCCTCGGTCGCCTGATCGATCACCGTGAAAAAGAGCGGGTCGCGTGAGGCTGCCGCGGTCTCCAGCCACGACCGGAAGGCGGCGTCATCCGTGAATGGCCCCACACTCATGTAGTCCCACAAGGCGGGATCGCGGCGGTCCCGCGCCGCGGCGGAGAGGGCATGGGCGTGGGCCTCGAGATCGACGGGCTCCAGGCGAACCGTGGTCCCGGCCAGGACGCCGGGGATCGGAACCCGTGCGGGGGTCCAGTTGAGCGCGGCGGGGCGTCCTCCAGGTGTGGACATCATCATCTCCATCGAGAACTCTGAACGGGTGGGAGCGCTAGTTCCCTGAATGAGGATACCGTTTCCGTTACGCATCGACGGTCATGGGGATGTCATCATTCGGGTCGAGAATCGGTACCGCGACCGTGCTTGTCGAGGGGAACTTAAGACCGGCGCCGGTGTTGAGGAGGACGACCGACTCGGTCCTGCCGATCCATCCCGAGTCCAGCAGGTGGCGAAGCGCCGTGACTGTCGCGGCGCCTTCCAGGCAGGGAAAAGCGCCCTCGAGCGAGGCGATAAGCTCCTGATCGCGCACCAAGTCCGCGTCATCGACGGCCACCGCGCAACCGCTGGTTTCATAAAGGGCCCGCAAGACCAAGAAATCACCCAGGGCTTTGGGAACGGTAAGGCCAAAGGCTATAGTGCTTGCCCCTTCCCAGAACTCGGATTCGGCGGCGCCCGCCCGCCACGCCCGCACGATCGGGGCGCAGCCGCTCGCCTGCACCGCGACCAGCCGCGGCAGCGGCCCCGACACCCATCCCAGTTCACGTAATTCCAGGAGCGCTTTGTAGATCCCTATCACGCCCACCCCACCGCCCGTGGGATAGATGATGACATCCGGCATCGCCCACCCAAGCTGCTCGGCAATCTCCAGGCCCATCGTCTTCTTCCCTTCGATGCGATAGGGTTCCTTTAAGGTCGAGCCGTCGAACCACGAGCGCGCCCGGGCTGCTCGCGCCACGATACGCCCCGCGTCGCTGATCAGCCCGTTTACGTGGTAGACGTGGGCACCCGTCACCGTGCACTCGATAGTTGTCATGGCCGGCGCATCCTTCGGCATGACGATCCACATCGCTATCCCGGCCCTGGCCGCGTATGCCGCCCAGGCGGCACCCGCGTTGCCGTTCGTGGGCATCGCGATTGTCTCGATGCCAAGCTCAAGGGCGCGCGAGATGCCGACCGCTGCTCCGCGAGCCTTGAAGGTTCCGGTCGGTAGCAAGCCCTCGTCTTTCATGTACAGCGACCTGAGGCCAAGCCGCTCTCCCAGGCGGGGCAACCGGACCAAGGGGGTCATTCCCTCGCCCAGCGTCACGATGGCGCCGGGATCCCGCACCGGCAACAATTCGTGATAGCGCCAGAGCGTCGGTTCGCGATGGGCCAGATCGGAAGGAGTGAGCGCATGGCGGAGGCTCGCCAGATCGTAGCGCGCCAACAACGGTGACCCGCACTCACAGACCTGCCGCGGCGCGTCCGCGTCGTAGAGCCGCGCGCACTTACCGCATTCCAGATGCGAGAGATAGCTATGGCGGGGAGCCATCCGGCCCTCTACTCCGACCTGCTGTATCATGGTGCCTCCTTGTCGATCATTCCAGCGTCCTCGGATTTTTGGCGTCACCGCTAGGGGGCGAGTGGAGGTCGATCAGCCGCCCGATGCGCTGGGTGGCATCGCGGATGTGCGTTCCATGGTCTGGCGGGATCTCCGCGCGTCCCGCGAGCGTAGGGCCTCCAAAATGATAGTAAGAGGTCAGAGTTGCGCGTGGAGGCTGCGGTCTGGTAGGGTAGGCAACATGGACGAGCAAGCGGTCGCGCAGTTGTGGACGGAGAACGCCGCGCTTCGGGTAGAGAACCAGGCCCTGCGGGCGCACGTGGGCACCCTGGAGGCCCAGGTAGCGACCCTCCAGGAGCAGATGAGCGCGGCCACGGCGCGGGTGGGGGAACTGGAGCAGGGTGGGCAGCGGCGACGCAGGTTCGGCAAGCCGGCCAGCAAGGGGCGGCCCGCGCCGCCCACGGCGCGGCGGATGCGTGCCCCGGAGCAGAACGCGGGGCGGCCACTCGATCCGCCGACCGCGTTCGTGCGCCATGCGTATGAAGCATGTCCGGACTGTGGCTCTGGTTTGCGAGACGGGAGTGTCTGGTGGCGACGCCAGGTGGTGGACCTGCCGCCCCCGGCCCCGCTGGTGGTGACCGAGCATACCTTCATGCGGCGGTGGTGTCCGGCCTGCCGGACCTGGTGCGTGCCGCCACGTCCGGCCGGGCTGAGTCTGGGGCAGGGCCGGCTGGGGGTGGGGATTGCCAGCCTGGTGGCCACCTTGCGCACGACCCTGCGGCTGCCCATCGCGCAGATCCAAGGCTATCTGGCGGCGCTGCATGGGCTGCGTCTGAGCACGGGCGGGATTGTGGACCTCTTGCGCCGGGTGGCCCAGGCGAGTGCCCCCACCGTGGCCGGCTTCCAGGCCCAGGCGCGGGGCAGCCCCCTCCTGCATGGGGACGAGACGGGCTGGCGGGAGAATGGGCAGCACGGCTACGTCTGGCTCCTGACCACCCCTGGTCCCGCCCCGGTCTGCTACGTCGAACGCGACCGGAGCCGGGCCCACACGGTGCTGGACCGCCTCTTGGGGGACCAGTTCCGGGGGGTGTTGGTCAGCGATTTCTACGGCGCCTACAACAGCTATGCCGGGAAGCATCAACGCTGCTGGGCCCATCTCTTGCGGGATCTCCATGATCTGAAGGAGGAGCACCCCGACCGACCGGCGGTGCTGGCCTGGGCGCGGGCGGTGCGGCGCCTCTACGACTGGGCGACCGCCTTCCTCCAGACGACCGACCCGCCCAGCGCCGCCCAGCGCCAGCGTGCCTATGACCGACTGGTGGCGGTCAGTCACCGGCTCGGGCTGCGTTATGCCCAGGCCAAGCGTCATCCCTGCCAAGCGCTCGCCAAACGGCTGCTGCGCCATGAAGCCGAACTGTTTCCGTTCGTCCTCATCCCGGGCTTGAGCCCCGACAACAACCGGGCCGAACGCCGCATTCGTCCCCTGGCGGTCACCCGCAAGATCAGCGGCGGCACCCGCAGCCCGGAAGGCTCCGCCGTCCGCATGACCTTGACCAGTCTCTTTGGCACCTGGCAGGCCCGCAACCTGAATCCCTTCACCGCCTGCCGCGCCCTCCTCAGCCAGCCATAGCCGCCCGCTGCATTTCTTTGCCGCAAGTCTGAGCAGTTACAAATGATACGCCTTTTGACGCATGAATCGCTCCTCGGTACATTCAGGC
>JANWHO010000035.1 GCA_025450375.1 Chloroflexota bacterium | reverse complement strand
ATTACACCAGCGAGATCTTCCACCGCGAGCTGCGGCGGATCGGCAGTTACGGCACGCTGTGGGATACCTGGTTCGAAATACAGGGCCCTCAAGTAAGCGCGCGCGATATGCGCAGCATCAACCGTACCTTCTCTGGTTTGACCAAGCTGATTTTCCCTGGCGGTAGTATGACCAAGGAAGACGCCCGCGTGCTGCTCCGCCACGCCCTCGAACTCCGCCTGCGCATCCGCGTCCAACTCCACGTTATCGCCCCGGACGAGTTCCCGCTCACCGAGTTCAGCTTCCTCGACCTCGAGACAGGGCAGGTGGAGGTCGTGCGGCTGGAGCAGGCGTAGCCCAAGGCTTTACTTTGGCGCCGGACTTGCTGTTTCGTGCCAGTGGCGTGATAATAGTGGTACGAAGGGAGGGTGTGCTCTATGCCGCCAATCGCGAATGGGATGGCTAAAGCGAGGAGGACGCGTAGTCGATCCCAAGAGGCAGTCGCGGAAGTAGGCCCTCTTGGGTACCTGTTCGCTTCCGCGTCCGCCGCTCGTATTTTGTCCGTATTCGCCGCCGAACCAGAGGCTAGTTTCACGCTCAGCGATCTCAAGCAGCGTTCGCACGCGGCAAAGGGTACTATGCAGGCGGACCTACGCAGGCTCACGGCCGCGCGGTTGGTCCGTCGCGAGGGACAAGGCAACAAGACCTCGTATCGTTATGCGCTTGATCAGGAGTTAGGCCGAAAAATGCTGCAAGTCATGCGGTTATCTCGGAGCTATGGGCAGATGGGGTCGCCGGTGGCTATTCCGTGGCTGGCCGGATTAGCATCACAACGTCCCGCGGCCGGGTCCTGGAACCCTTTCGGGGGTCGCGAGGAAGCGTATCCGAGCGATGAGACAACCCGACACGTGCTGGAAGCCGGTGAGCCCGTACCCGAGGCGGAGGAACCCCGCGCTCTGCCTCACGGGCTTCGGACGAGGCGATAGGTGCCGCCGCGCATCAAACGCCCATCATGGCGTCCACATGACGCGGCTGTCTCCCTCGGCCAGGGCGATCTGGTGCTTGCGGCATGGGCGAAGACCATCGGTCCAGAGGAGCGGAAACCCGCCATTGCCCTCCATCCGACCATTGGTGCCCGAGATGCGCTGGATCAGCGCTTCTGGGCTGATGGCCCCCTGGGGGTCTCGCCGGTCTCGACTCTGGAGATGTGGGGGCGTTTCAATTACAGCCTGGCCGTGGTGATAGCCGAGGGCTGCGCGATCGATAAGGAATACAACATCCTCCGGCGGGGCTACGAGGCGGAGGGAATGCCTCCGCCAGCCGCGGCTTCGCGAGCCCTGGATGAGGCGGAGGGGCTGGTAACGATCGCTGAAACGTGGCCCGTGGAATCGCTGCCGGCGCATCTCCAACCAGAAGCGGAAAGCGGCGCGGTCGGGTATGTGCCCTTTCTGGTCCCTGATTGGCTTGATGATGAACGCGCCTACGCAGTCGATTTGAACCGTATTTCAACCGTCAGTTGGCGTTCCCTCGACCAAAGAATAGCTACGGCCGTCGACGATCCAGCCTGGCGGCACCGGCTGCAAACCGGCCTTTGTCGCTACTTCGCGGCGCGTAGCATCCGCATAAGCGCGGAACTGCAGGAGATCTTTCAGAAACCTATCCTGCGAGCGGAAGCGGTTGGAGTGCCGGCGGGTAATCCACCGCGCGTCCGCATTCGCCTCCACTTCGAGAATGGGCGCAGCCAGGATCTCGAGGCGATTCAGGAAAACACCGCAGCGGAAGGCGCCGCGATGATCGACGAAGGGCCTGGGTTACGGACACGGCGTTAGCATCCGGGAGTCTACTTCACCTCCACCGCCTGGCGGATGTTCAGCGCTTGCTGCAGACCGTTGCCGACCAAACTGAAGCCCAGCACGGCGATGGCGACGGCCACGCCGGGGTAGAGTGAGTACCACCAGGCTTGCAGGGTGTACTGATGGCTATCGCTCACCATGACCCCCCATTCCGGATCGGGCGGCTGCACGCCCAGGCCGACAAAGCCCAGTCCGGCGGCGGTAAGAATGACGTAGCCGATGTCCTGGCCCATCCGCACGATGATCGGGGCCAGCACGTTGGGCACCACATGCCGCCAGAGGACGCGGGTGCCCCGGACGCCCGCCGCGTGGGCCGCCTCCACGTAGTCGCGGCCCTTTTCGCTCTGCACCAATCCCTCGGCCAGCCGCGCGTACCCCGGCCACCAGACCACGATCAGGGCGATCACCAGATTGGAGGTGCTGTGACCCAGGATGGCGGCCACCGCGATAGCCAGCACCAGGGCCGGAAGGGCCAGGAAGGAATCGGTGATCCCCATGGCGATCCATTGCATCCAGCGGCCGTAAAAGGCCGAGAGCGAGCCCACGGCCACTCCGATAAGGGCCGTGCAGAGGGTGACGATGGCCGCGATGGTGAGCGAGAGGCGCGCCCCAAAGACCACGCGGGTGAAGATGTCGCGCCCCACGTCGTCGGTGCCGAAGATATGCGCCTGGGAGGGCGCCTGCAAGGTCACGGCGAAATTGGTGGCGCTGCCCGCGTCCAGCGGATCGGGGGTAATCCAGGGGGCCAGGATGGCGCCGGTGATCAGGGTTAGCACGATCAGCAGGCCCACCAGGGCCGCCCGATTGGCGCGGTAGCGGCGCCAGGTCAGCCGCCAGCCGCCGCGGCGCCGTCCTTCCAGCTCGAACTCAATCGGCACGTCCGGCTCCGTGACGATCGAAGGGATCTCGGTTGGATCAGGCATGACGCACTCTCGGATCAATCAGTCCATACAACACATCGGTCAAAGCGTTGACGATGGCGAATATAACCCCAATCACCAGCGTGACCCCGATAATAGCGGGAAAGTCGAAGCTGAGGGTGGCGTTGATCCCGTAGTAGCCGATTCCCGACCAGCCGAACACGGTCTCCACCAGGAAGCTGCCGCCCAGCAGCCAGCCGACATTCAGCCCGGCGATGCTGATAATCGGCAACCAGGAGTTGCGCAGCACATGGCGAATGATCACCCGCCGCCGCGAGAGACCCTTGGCCCGCGCCACCTTTACGTACTCCTGTTGGCGAACTTCCAGCATGCTGACCCTGGTCATCGCCGAGACCATGGCCAGCGGTTGAAAGGCCAGCACCACCGCCGGGAGAATCAGATGGTAGAGGTTATTGGCCAATCCCGACCAGTCGCCGGTGATCAGGGCGTCGAGCGGCACGAAATGAGTGATCGTCCGCGGCAGCATGGAGCTGTGGTCGATGATCCCCGACAAGGGCAACCAGCCCAGATCCACCGCGAACAGCACCTGCAACTCGACCGCCAGCCAGAAGCTGGGGACCGCGATCCCCAGGGTGGAGACCACCTGCACGGCGCTATCCAGCAGGCTGTTGGGCCAGCTTGCCGCCAGTACCCCCAACGGCACGCCGAGCAGCACCCCAAGGACCAGGGCGCCCAACACCAACTCGATCGTGTTGGGGAGGAAGTTCCCGATGTCGGCGGCCACGCTCCGCTGACCCTGCAGCGACAGGCCGAGATCGCCGCGCAGCGCGTGACTCATGTAGTCCAGGTATTGAATCGGCAGCGGGCGGTCGAGCCCATACTGATGGCGCATCGCCTGTACCTGCGCGGCGGTGGCCTGTGGACCCAGGGCGAAACGCACTGGGTCCACCGGAGTCAGCCGGGTGAGGGCAAACAGCAGCACCGACAGGCCAAACAGCGAAAAGATCAGGCGGGTGATCCGACGCGCCAGGTAGGCCAGCATGGTGGGTGCCTCACGCCCTCCTAACTGGACATCGACATATGATAGAAGTCCGCGCTGGCCCCCAGCGGGGAGTACGGCCAGTTCAGCTTGCTGCTATACAGTTCGAGAATCTTGTTTTGCAGCAGGTAGATGGCCGGGGTGGTCGAGACAATCATGCTCTGCGCCTTCGCGAAATTCTGGAGCGCCTTCGCGGTATCGGTGATCCGCGCCCCCTGGGCCATCAGGTTGTCCACCGTGGGATTGTTGAACTGCGCCTCGTTCTGCCACGATCCCAGGGTGGTGCTGGAGTACTGCGAGTAGAGCCAGTTGTAGGGGGAATCGTATTGCGCCTGGAAGTAGAGCGGCGACATACTGGGCGCGGTCCCCGGCTTGGCTTCCTGCCCGACCAGGCTGGGCCATGCCTCGGCCACCACGTTGACCTTGATCCCCAGGGGGGCCAGGTCGCTGAGCAGCAGCAAGCCCAATCGTCGTTCCTCGTCAAGCCCGGTGACATAGGTGTAGGTGACGGTGACCCCATGCGCGTACTTGGACTTGGCCAGGTACTGCTTCGCCTTATTGAGGTCGCGGGTAATCGGCGGCAGCGACGCCTGATACCCCTTGAATCCGGGCGGCACCGGGGCGCCGATCTGGTTGCCGTAGCCGCCGAAGATGATCTTGATCACCGTGTTATAGTCCACCGCGTAGGCAATGGCCTTCCGCAGATTGGGGTCGGCGGTGGGCCCGGACTGGGTGTTCAGGTTGACCATGAACTCCTCGGCGGAAATCTCGGGCACCGCCGTGATCCCGGGATTCGTCTTCATCGAGTCGTAGGAGGTAACCGACAGCCAGTTGATCGCCTGCACGTTCCCTACCTTCAAGGCCAATTGGCGGGCCGAGAGATCGGGAATCACCTTCCAATCGACGGTGCTCAGGTGGGCGCCGCTCCAGCCGGCCCAGAAGTGGGGGTTTTGGGCCAGGACGTAATCCTGATTGGCGGTCCAGGAGCTAATCACATAGGGGCCGGATCCGGCGGCGTGATCGGTGAGCCATGCCTTCCCCCAGTCGCCCTTCACCGCGTGGGCCTGGGCCTGCTTCTGGTCGAGGATATAGGCGTAGGGCAGGGTCTCCAGGAACGGGCTGAAGGGGTGCGACAGGGTGAAGGTGACCGTGCTCGGGTTGACCGCCTTCACGCTCCCCACCGACAGGAAGGGCGAGAACAGGTACGAAAACCCTTGCTTGATCGTCAGCAGGCGGTCGAAGGAATAGGCCACGTCCGCGGCGGTCAGCGGGTCGCCGTTGGCGAAGGTCACGCCGGACCGCAGATGCACGGTCCAGGTAGTCCCCGCCGAGTTGACCTTGGCGCTGGTGGCCACCCAGGGCATCAGCTTGACTGGAGTCCCCTGGTAGCGATAGAGGGTATCGTAGAGGGCCTCCATGAAATTGGTCTCCGCGTCATCGGAGCCGATCGCCGGGTCGATACTTGGCACCGGCACCGCGCTGCCCATGACGAAGGTCGCGCCGGCCGCGTGACTTTGGCGCGTCTGGCCCAGAGCCGGGACGGCGAGCAGACCGAGGGCGGCGAGCCACCGGGCCCCATGCATCCAATGCTTCATCTTCTTGCCTCCAGATTACAGTTGGCCTGTCCTTGCCGGCGGGGAGCTAGTCGCCCGCCGCGGCGGCAAGCGCCGGTTCCAGGGTTACCCCGTAGACCTGCTCCGCCGTTTTGGCGGAGATAAATCCGTTCCGCGCGTCGTCCCGCACCCGCTCGGGCGCCCGGCGGCGCGGGTCTCCGTAGCCGCCGCCGGTGGCCGTGATCAGCCGGGCGATGTCCCCGCGACGCAGCTTGCAGCGCGCTACCTTCCCATACACCTCCTCCGTTCCATCGGCGCGCACGATCACCACTCGATTATTGGAACCCGGTTGGCCGCCCTCCATGCTCCAGGGCACGAACTTGTGGCGGCCAAAGGTAGCGGT
>JANWHO010000034.1 GCA_025450375.1 Chloroflexota bacterium | reverse complement strand
TTCCTCTCCGCATGGGCATGACGCATTCCTGATCGAACACGCCATGCTCACCCCGCGGATCGTCGACTTCCTTGCCGAAACTCCCCTCGGACCGCGCCTCGTGCCGGAGGCGCGCTGAGGGGCGCCTACCGATCCTCGCCGGGGGCGTCGTCAACTCAGGCCCTCGATTTTGCCGTCCGCCCCCACCACGATCCGTTCCGAGGATGGGGTCTTGGGGAGGCCGGGCATGGTCATAATCTCACCAGTCAGGGCCACCACGAATCCGGCGCCCGCCGAGAGCCTGGCCGAGCGGACGGTGATGCGGAATCCCTCCGGGGCATTGAGCAAGGCGGCGTTGTCGGAGAATGAATACTGAGTCTTGGCGATGCAGACTGGCAGGTGTCCATACCCCAGCTTCTCGAAGAGCGCCAGATCTTTCGGGGCGGAGCCGACAATATCCACCCCAGCGGCCCGGTACACGCGGGTGGCGATGGTCTCGATTTTCCGCCGGAGTGGCATATCGTCCGGATAGAGCATCTGGAACGGGGTTCGTCGCGGCCCCACCAGCAGCTTGATCAGGGCCTCGCCCATCGCCTGCCCGCCCGCGCCACCGTGAGCATGGATGTCGGAGCGGGCGCTCGCCGTCCCGTCCGCCGCCAACGCATCCTCCACCAGCCGCAGCTCTTCCTCGGTGTCGGTCGGGAAGAGGTTGATCGCGGCCAGCGCCGGGAGTCCGAACAGCCGGACATTCGCCAGGTGCCGAAGTAGATTGGGCAGCCCGGCCCGCACCGCCGTTGGGTTCGGGGTGGCTAGTTCACGTTTATCCACCCCCCCGTGCAGTTTGAGGGCCCGGACAGTCACGATCACCACCGCGGCGTCGGGGACCAGGCCGCTCTGGCGGGCCACGATATCGCAGAACTTCTCGAAGCCCAGATCGGCGCCGAAGCCCGTCTCCACCAGGGCGTACTCGCCCAGCTTGAGGGCGAGCCGGGTGGCGCGGAGCGAGTTGGTGCCGTGAGCAATGTTGGCGAAGGGGCCGCCATGCACCAGGGCTGGGCCGCCCTCCAGGGTCTGCACCAGGTTGGGGTTGAGGGCATCCTTGAGCAGCACGGTCAGAGCGCCCTGGGCTTTCAGATCGCTCACCCGGACCGGCTCGGCGGCGCGGGTGTAACCGATCACGATCCGGCCCAGGCGCTCGGTAAGGTCTGGAAGGTCGGTCGCCAGGGCAAAAATAGCCATAATTTCAGAGGCTGGGGTGATATCGAAGCCACTTTCACGGGGCACCCCCTCGGTGGCCCCGCCGAGCCCGGTCACCACCGAACGTAGCGAGCGGTCGTTCACGTCGAGGCAGCGGCGCCAGGTAATGCGGCGCGGGTCGATGCCCAGCGCGTTACCCTGCTGCAGGTGGTTATCGATCAGGGCCGCCAGGAGATTATTGGCGGCGGTGATCGCATGGAAGTCGCCGGTGAAATGGAGATTGATGTCCTCCATGGGGATCACCTGGGAGTAGCCGCCGCCGGCCGCCCCGCCCTTCATCCCGAACACCGGTCCCATGGCGGGCTCGCGGATCGTGACCACTCCGCGCCGCCCCAGGGCGCAGAGCGCCTGGCCCAGGCCGACCGTGGTGGTGGTCTTCCCCTCCCCGGCTATGGTGGGGGTAATGGCGGTGACCAGTACCAGCTTCCCGTTGGGCGCCTCGCGCAGGCGCTCAAAGGCGCCGGGGAGCACCTTGGCCTTGTAGCGGCCGTAAGGCTCCAGTTCCTCCTCCAGCAGCCCCGCCTTCAGGGCAATCTCGGTAATCGGCCGAGGGGTAGCCTCCTGGGCGATCTCGATATCCGTCTTCATGCACAGTCCTTTGTCTCTAACTATATCGGCCATCACGAGGATACAGGAGCGGCGTGGTTATGATCGGCTAGGTAGAATCACGGAGGCACGGAGTGAATGGAGATCACGGAAGGCACTACGCTTGGGCAGTACGCGGGCTCGGGCCAGCGTAGCTCGGTGAAGCGGTCGTCGGCGACGGAAATGCAAGGAGAGCAACGTAGGATGAGTGACTACAAATCGCGAATGGAAGTCCCAGCCCTGGTGCGGTATGCCTTGCGATTGGCGAAGCGGACAGGCTTCGCCAACTCGTGCATTGAGGAGGTTGGCAGGCTGCTGGCCGTGCTCACCCGCCAAGTCCGCCATGGCATCGTGGGCGAAGTGGGCACCGGTTGCGGGGTGGGGGCCGCATGGATAGCCAGTGCCCTCGATCCCAGCAGCCGCTTCGTGACCGTGGACGCGGACGCGGCGCGCGCGGAGGCCGTTCGCCTGCTCTTGCGGCAGATCCCCGCCGCCACGACGGTCCACGGCGATTGGCGGGAGATCCTCGCGTACGGCCCCTTCGATCTGCTGTTCCTTGATGCGTCCCCGGCCAAGTCACCGCCCGGTCAGGGCACCAACGGCCAGGCGGATCTGGCGATACAAGCGGTACGGATCGGCGGGCTGATGGTGATGGATGATTTCACGCCAGAAGATCAATGGCCCGAGGAATGGCAGGGGCGTCCCGACCCACTACGCGAGTTCTGGCTGAACCACCCAGGGATCCAGGCGACCGAAGTACTTACAACCTCCACCACGGCGGCGATTCTGGCCGCGCGGACCGCGTGATCGGCGTGCCGGCAACCTTGCGTGTCTCCTGAAGCCTTCCGTGTACTCCCCGTGTTCCCTGTCTCCGTGATTCTATATCACGGAGACACGGGCACGGCATCGGTCAGGGGCGGCGGCACCCCATCCGGCGCGCACAGGCCGTGCCGACAGCCATGCATCCCATCGTACCGAGCCCTGGCCGGCGGCGCCCATCCGGTCAGAAGCGCCGGATCGAGGCGGAAGACCTCCACAAGGATCGGATTGCACACGGGCTCGGCCCCCGCGTCCGGACCCCATAGCGGCACCGATAGGTCACCGCCGGGACAGGCCGACGCGGCCATCAGCAGGTCGATCTCGCAGAACAACTCAAAGTAATCGCCGACCCTGGCCGGACAGGCTTTCATGAAGTAGCGCTCATCCGCCGGCAGCAATCCGGTGACCTGGAATACGTTAATCACGTCATGGACATCAAACTCGGTCAGGCCATAGGGCAGCACGGCGCGGGTCAGATTCGAGTGGCAGTGGAAGTCGTAGGCGGCGCCGGACAGCAGTTGGTTGACGTAGGGATCGCAGCGCGTACCGAGCAGATCATGGCACCCGGCCCCATCGGCATCGCGCCCGTAGGCCAGCGAGTCCGCGACAATAGTCGCCAGCGGACGAAGGAACGGGAGATTGGACCAGAGCCGGTGACCGGTGGTGACGTGGGCGCCATGGAATTGGCGGGTGCGGGAGGCCCAGAAACGTTCTCGAGGGTCATGTTGGTTCCAGAGGTTGAGATCGAGCACCTGCGGACCCTCGATCATCGAGAAGCGCGCCACGCTGCCGGCCGGGGCCGTCCAGGCGCGACCACTTCGCACCGGGATAACCTCCGAGTGAATAAGGGTTCGGTTGGAGCTTGCCTGGCCGATTGGTCCGTAAATCGCGGGGTCGGGATCGAGCGGACTGCCCACGCCCGCCACATAGGCTGCTTGGATGGTCATGGCGACCGACCTTTCGTTCGATTCGTTGAGCGCGTAGAGTCCTTGGTCCTAGGTCTGGCCGCAGTATACCGCGTGCCACTGTGCTTCAGGAGGTGCGCGGAGCGGTACGGCGTGTCCTGTCACAACCGCCGCGCCGACGGTGCTCTTTATGATGTAAAGTCTGGAAAGGCCGAATGGATCGGAATGTGATGGCTCTGGTGATGCGGAGGCCGGTGAGCGTGGAGACGGTAGGCGCCACGGAGGCATTCGAGCGGCTCTTCATGTGCGAGTACGCCCGCGTGGTGGCGATTGCTCAACGTATTGTCCGCAGCCCCGACGAAGCGGAAGATGTGGCCCAGGAGGCATTCGTGCAGTTTCACCGAGGGCACCCGCCCGACGCCCCCTACGCGGCCGCCTGGCTGTATCGGGCCGCCGTTCATGGCGCCCTCAACGTGGTGCGCGGGAACGGACGGCGTGATCGCAGGGAATCGGCGCAGGTACGGGAAGGCTCCCGCCATGCCGGCCCCTTGGATCCGCTGGCGGTCGTGGAGGCTAACGAGCGACAACACGAAGTGCGGGTTGCCCTGGCCCGGATTTCTCCCAAGAGCGCCGCCGTCCTCGCGCTACGGTACAGCGGGCTGAGCTACGCCGAGGTGGCCGCCGCCCTCGGGGTGGGGATAAATCAGGTGGGAACCCTGCTGAAGCGGGCCGAGGAAGCCCTGCGAAAGGAGATGATGCATCATGGCACACCTGGGTGACGGAACGCTGCGCCGTCTCTGTGACGATCCCCTGACCATAACCGACCAGGCACGAGCGCACCTGCGGGACTGCTCTCGCTGCCGGGCCCGCCATGCCGAGATCGCGGATACCGCACGGACCGTGACCGCGTTGTTTGACCTACCTGCCGCGCGCCCGGAGGCGGCGCGGGCCTTCGCGCGCACCCGAACCCGCCTGGGACCGACGCGTCGCGGCGCTTCCCTGATCACCCGACTGGTAATGGGACTGGACCCTCGATTGGCCGCCCGCCGCATGTCCGCCATGATGGGTACGGCGGTGGCCGCCGTGCTCGTGATCGGGCTTGCGTTCACCCCGGCGGGCTCCTTCGCGCGGAGCTTTTTCACGATTTTTCAGGCGCAACGCTTCGCCGTTGTCCCGGTGTCCATGAGCGATTTGAATTCGCTGCCTAATTTGAGTCATTACGGAACCATGGAGGCACCACGGTCGCATACTACCCTGACCGCCGCGAGCGCGAGCCAGGCCGCCGCCCTGGCCCATGGCACCGTTCTTGTCCCGAGTACACTACCAGCCGATGTGCCGTCCTCGGTGACCTACACGGTCATGCCGCCAAGCACGGCATCCTTCACCTTTAGTGCCGCCAAGGCGCGGGAATCCGCCGCCAAGGCGGGAAAGCCGCTGCCCCCGATGCCGAGTTCGCTTGATGGCAGTACCCTCCACGTGACGATCGGTCCCGTGGTGGTTGCCGCCTACCACCAGAGGAGGTCGAGTCTCCCCGTGCTCGTAGTGGCTCAGGCCCCAGCTCCGCTGGTGACCTCCAGTGGGGCCTCCGAGCGGACCATTCTGGCCTACCTCCTGGCGCAGCCCGGCATCTCCCCATCCCTGGCGGCGAGCATCCGGGCCATCGGTGACCCGACGACTACCCTTCCGATTCCGATTCCAGCGGACCTCGCGCACGGCGATAGCGTCCAGGTCCGCGGCGCGCCGGGCGTGGCGATCGGTGACAACACGGGACTGGGGAGTGCCGTGGTATGGCGAGCGGGCGGCCTGGTCCACGCGGTGGCCGGAACCCTGAGCCAGGATGAGGTATTGGCAATTGCCAATGGCTTGCATTGAGAGCGTGACCCAAGTGGAGGTGGTACGGCCAGGATCGTGCCGCTTCCGCCTGGGCGCGG